>NZ_JBBGYS010000003.1:0-215247 GCF_037479595.1 Pseudomonas sp. MYb541
CCCCCCCCCGGCTCCCACATGAGCCTATGTCCACCAGGACGATCTGTATCGTGCCTGTCAGGGCACCGGCATCACATCGATACGATACGGCTCGAAAATCTTCAGCATCTCGCCATCATCGCGCAAACGCTTGAGCAACGCGGCAAACGCTTCCCCCGTAATCGGCGCTTTCGGGCGCAACAAGGCGTAGTGGTGATAGACCTGGTCAATGCGTTCCGACACCAGGAACTGCCCGGCCATATCCGCGTTGCGCACCATGAAGTCACTCAAGTACGAACGCGTCACCAGGGCGATGTCGGCACGCCCGCGCGCGACCATCAACAGGTTGCTGTCATGGGAGTAGGTCAACGTGGCATTGAAGTGCTCGGCCATGTACTTGGGGTCGGGGTTGAAGTTGGCGAAGGCGTAGTGATAACCGCTGAATACCGCCAGACGCTTGCCGTTCAAGTCAGCGAAGTAAGCCTGATCACGGCCGGGCTCACGCTGGGCGACGAAAATTTCCGCGTCTTCCAGACCCATGTCGACTGTCGTGTGGGAAATCTTCTGCCAGCCCCAGGCGGGGTTTTCGAAGATCGCCATATCGACTCGGCCCTGCTCGAAATCGCGGAAGCGTCGAGGGATAGAGGTGGGCACCAACACAAACTGGTAATCGGTTTGCGCGGCGTTCAAGGCCTCGACCAGTTGCGGCAGCAACCCCGTATCGGCGCCCTGCTCCGGGCGCACGGTGTAGGGTGGAAAGTGCGCCGCACCGATGCGCACCAACTGCGCAGCCGAGGCTGGCATCCACCACGCGGTGCCCAGTGCCCAAAAGGTAAGTCCTGCAGCCAGCCGCCATGGCGAAAACATCAAGGCACACACCGTTCAAAAACACTAATGGCAATAAGCTAGGCGTTTTTGTCTGGCGAGACAACTTTCTACCGGCAAATTAATAGCTTGCACTTCAATCGGCCTTTAAAACCATCAACAGGGCTTCTTCAGCCAGTTGTTCGAGGGTCATGCTGCCTTCTGCGCGGAACCAGGTGGTCGTCCACGACAACGCCCCGGTCAGAAAACGTCGGGTGATAAATACATCGCCCCTGATGTAACCGGCGTCCTTGGCCTCGCCCAGCACCTGCAGCCACAACGCCTCATACACGTCACGCAGGGCCAGCACCTGGGCCTGGCCGTCGGCCGACAAGGAGCGCCATTCGTACACCAGCACCGCCATCGCCTCGCCGCTGCCGCCCATGATCGACTGCAATTCGCAGCGGATCAGCGCCAGCACCCGCTCGCGTACGTTGGTGGCTTCCTCAAGGGACGCGCGCATCATCGCGGTGTTGTAGTGGATGGTTTCTTCCATCACCGCACGCAGGATCTCGTCCTTGCTCTTGAAGTGGTGAAAGATACTGCCGGACTGAATGCCCACAGCACTGGCCAGGTCACGCACGGTCGTGCGCTCGAAGCCTTTGTTGCGAAACAAGTGGGCGGCCGTCTGCAGCAGCTTGCCCCGGGCGCTGTCGGGGTCGGTCAATTGGCCGCCGTCGACCATGGTGCGCATCACCCGCTGGGCTTTATGCTCATCCATGCCTCTCTCCTCTACTTCCACGGACGTCTTGGCCGGCAATTTAGGCCGTGGCGGCCACCCAAGCAAGCGCTCGGGTAAAACTTGTGACTGGAGTTTACAAACCAAGCGCTTGCTTGGTAGTCTCGCCCACAGCCATTCGAGGAAGGATTTCTCATGAGCAAGACGGTTCGTATCGGCTGTGCCAGCGCCTTCTGGGGCGACACCTGCACCGCCGCCGCCCAACTAGTGAACGGCGGCACGCTGGATTACCTGGTGTTCGACTACTTGGCGGAAGTCACGATGTCGATCCTCGCTGGCGCGCGCATGAAGGATCCCCAGGCGGGCTACGCCACGGATTTTGTCGACGTGCTCACGCCGTTGTTGGCGGATATCCAACGCCAGGGCATTCGCGTGATCAGCAATGCTGGCGGCATCCATCCACAAGCCTGTGCCGCCGCCCTGCAAGCGGCGTGCGACAAAGCCGGTGTCGAACTCAAAATCGCCGTACTGTTGGGCGATGACCTGCTTCCCCAGCTCAAGCCACTGCACGGCATCACGGACATGTTCAACGGCACACCCTTGCCGCCCGTGTGCGTGTCCGCCAATGCTTACCTCGGCGCACCGGGCATCACCCAGGCACTGGCCCTGGGCGCGGATATCGTCATCACCGGCCGCGTGGTCGACAGCGCCGTGGTCAGCGCGGCGCTGGTGCATGAGTTCGATTGGTCCTGGCAGGACTACGACCGCCTCGCCCAGGCCGCATTGGCCGGGCATATCATCGAATGCGGCGCGCAGTGCACCGGCGGTAATTTCACTGATTGGCGCGACGTGCCGGACTACGCACACATCGGTTTTCCCATCGTTGAAGTCAGCGCCGACGGCCAATTCACCGTCAGTAAGGTCGACGGTACCGGTGGGTTGATCAGCGAACTCAGCGTCGCCGAACAATTGCTGTATGAAATCGGCGACCCGCGCGCCTATCTGCTGCCGGATGTGATCTGCGACTTCAGCCAGGTCAAATTGCAGCAGCAGGGCAAAAACTGCGTGCGCCTGCACGGCGCCAAGGGTTTGCCGCCCACCGATCAGTACAAGGTCAGCGCGACCTACCCGGACGGTTTCCGCTGCACCGCCAGTTGCCTGATCGCCGGAATCGACGCAGTGGCCAAGGCCGAGCGGGTCAGCCAGGCAATCATCGACAAGACCTCGGAGCTGTTCAGCCAACGCGGCTGGGCGCCATACACCGAGGTGAATATCGAACTGCTCGGCAGTGAAGCGACCTATGGCATTCACGCAAGGCGCCAGGACTGCCGTGAAGTGGTGGTGAAACTGGCGGTGCGTCACCCGAATAAACAGGCGCTGGTGCTGTTCGCTCGTGAGATTGCCCAAGCCGCCACTGGCATGGCGCCGGGCCTGACCGGCATCGTCGGCGGACGACCGACCGTGTACCCGTTGATCCGGCTGTTTTCATTCCTGATCGATAAATCCGCCTGCGAGCTGCTGATCGACTTTCAACGGGAACGCCACGCCTGCACCCTGCCGGTTGCCGACGCCCCCGCCCTGCCCGAAGCACCGATTGACCCTCCCAAGCCACAAGGCCGCGCCGACGCCAGCGTACCGCTGGTGAAACTGGCCGTGGCGCGCTCCGGCGACAAGGGCAACCACAGCAATATCGGCGTGATCGCCCGCGATCCCGAGTACTTGCCGTGGATCGCCGAAGCGCTGACCCCGGAAGTGATCGTCGACTGGATGGGCCACGTGTTGGACCCCGTGCACGGTCGCGTCGAGCGCTGGTATTTGCCCGGCAGCCACAGCCTCAACTTCCTGCTGGAAAACGCCCTGGGCGGCGGCGGTATCGCCAGCCTGCGCATCGACCCGCAGGGCAAGGCCTTCGCCCAGCAACTGCTGGAAATCCCTATCGCCGTGCCGCAACAGATCGCAGATTTACTCAAATAACAGGAGCGTTGCCGTGGCCTTCGACTCGATCTTCAAAACCGACCTGTTCCAGGGTCACACCGTGATTGTTACCGGCGGAGGCAGTGGCATTGGTCGCTGTACTGCCCATGAACTGGCGGCCCTGGGTGCCCAGGTGATCCTGGTGGGGCGCAAGCCGGAAAAGTTGGAGAGAGTCGCGGCGGAAATTGCCGAAGATGGCGGCGTTGCGCAGTGGGGCGCTTGCGATATTCGCGACGAAATCAGCGTCACCACACTGGTCAGCCACCTCATTCAACAATACGGCCCGATCCACGGCCTGGTTAACAACGCCGGAGGGCAATACCCGTCACCGCTGGCTTCAATCAACCAGAAAGGCTTTGAAACCGTAGTCCGCACCAATCTCGTCGGCGGCTTCCTGATGGCCCGCGAAGTGTTCAACCAATCCATGAGCAAACACGGCGGCGCCATCGTCAACATGCTCGCGGACATGTGGGGTGGCATGCCCGGCATGGGTCACTCGGGTGCCGCGCGCGCCGGCATGGACAACTTCACCAAGACCGCCGCCTTCGAATGGGGCTACGCCGGGGTAAGGGTCAACGCCGTTGCGCCGGGCTGGATCGCCTCCAGCGGCATGGACACCTATGAAGGCGCGTTCAAGGCGGTGATCCCGACGTTGCGCGAACACGTGCCGCTCAAGCGTATCGGCACCGAATCGGAAGTCAGCGCGGCCATCGTGTTCCTGCTCAGCCCCGCCGCCGCGTTTATTAGCGGCAGCACCTTGCGCATCGACGGCGCGGCCAGCCTGGGCAGCCGCGCCTGGCCGTTGCACAAGGCGCAGGCACCGAGCGAGTCCTTCAATGGCTTTCATCGTGCTTACCTGCCGGATGTGCTCAGGGCGGAGAAATAAACCATGCCGGTGATTGAATCCCTGATCGACGCCCACAGCGCCCAGTTCGCGCAAAACCGCGCGGCCATGCTCGCGACCATCGCCCAACTTCATCAGTTGGAATCCAACCTGCTCGCCAAGGCTCAGGAGGCCAAGCCCAAGTTCGACAAACGCGGCCAACTACTGCCCCGCGAGCGCCTCAACCTGCTGCTGGACCCCGGCGCGCCGTTCCTGGAACTTGCCAGCCTGGCCGGCTACAAGCTGCACGATGACAAGGACGGCAGCGCCGCCGGCGGTGGGTTGATCGCCGGCATCGGCTACGTCAGCGGCGTGCGCATGCTGGTGGTGGCCAATAACAGCGCGATCAAGGGCGGCACCATTTCCCCCACCGGCCTGAAGAAGTCCCTGCGCCTGCAACAGATCGCCATGGAGAACAAACTGCCGGTGGTGACCCTGGCCGAAAGCGGCGGCGCCAACCTCAACTACGCCGCAGAGATTTTCGTGGAGGGCGCGCGCAGCTTTGCCAACCAGGCACGCATGTCGGCCATGGGCTTGCCGCAGATCACTGTGGTACACGGCTCGGCCACGGCCGGCGGCGCCTATCAGCCGGGGCTGTCGGATTACGTGGTGGTTGTGCGCGGGCGGGCCAAGCTGTTCCTCGCCGGACCGCCGCTGCTCAAAGCCGCAACGGGTGAAGTGGCGACGGATGAAGAACTCGGGGGCGCCGAGATGCACGCGCAAATCGCCGGCACCGCCGAATACCTGGCGGAAAACGACGCTGATGGCGTGCGCATCGCGCGGGAGATCGTCGGCCTGCTGCCCTGGAATGATCGCCTGCCCGCAGTGCCCAGACGTCCCTATAAAGAACCGCTGTACCCCATTGAAGAACTGCTGGGCCTGATCCCCGACGACCCGAAAAAACCCTACGACGTCCGCGAAATCCTCGCGCGCCTGGCCGACGGCTCGCACTTCCTCGAATTCAAAGGCGAGTTCGATGCCCACACCGTCTGCGGCCACCTGCACATCCAGGGCCGCGCCGTCGGTGTGATCGGCAACAATGGCCCGATCACACCCAAGGGCGCGAGCAAGGCCGCGCAATTTATCCAGCTCTGCGACCAGAGCCGCACGCCGTTGCTGTTCCTGCACAACACCACCGGTTTCATGGTCGGCACCGAGTCGGAGCAGCAAGGCGTGATCAAGCACGGCGCGAAGATGATCCAGGCAGTGGCCAATGCACGGGTGCCTAAACTGACGATAGTGGTGGGCGGTTCTTATGGCGCCGGCAACTATGCGATGTGCGGCCGTGGG
The DNA here is from genome assembly GCF_037479595.1 of Pseudomonas sp. MYb541. NCBI lineage: Bacteria > Pseudomonadati > Pseudomonadota > Gammaproteobacteria > Pseudomonadales > Pseudomonadaceae > Pseudomonas > Pseudomonas sp. MYb541. The sequence goes on from NZ_JBBGYS010000003.1 coordinate 5,670, forward strand.
CTCGACCCTCGCTTCATTTTCGCCTGGCCCAACAGCCGCACGGCGGTGATGGGCGGCGCACAGGCGGGCAAGGTGCTGCGCATTGTCACCGAGGCCAAGCAACTGAAAGATGGCCTGGTGCCGGACCCCAAGGTGCTGGACATGCTGGAACAGGTCACCGCGCAGAAGCTCGACAGCCAGTCCACTGCGCTCTACGGCAGCGCGAACCTATGGGATGACGGACTGATTGATCCACGGGATACGCGAACCTTGCTGGGCTTTCTGCTGGATATCTGCCATGAGGCCGAGGTACGTGAGTTGCAAGCCAATACCTTCGGTGTAGCACGCCTCTAAATTTCGCCCGAGACGCTCCGCGTCGCGATAAGGAGCACAATAAAAATGATCTTTACCCAGGAACACCAGGAATTGCGCCGCACCGTCCGCGCCTTCGTCGACCGCGAGATCAACCCCCATGTGGACGAATGGGAAAAAGCCGGGCGCTTTCCCATCCACGAGATCTTCCGCAAGGCCGGCGACCTCGGCCTGCTGGGCATTTCCAAGCCGGAGCAATTCGGTGGAATGGGCCTGGACTACAGCTACTCCATCGTCGCCGCCGAAGAGTTCGGCACCATCCGCTGTGGCGGCATCCCCATGTCGATCGGCGTGCAGACCGACATGTGCACCCCCGCCCTCGCCCGCTTCGGCAGCGATGAACTGCGCGACGAATTCCTGCGCCCGGCGATCAGCGGCGAGCAGGTCGGCTGCATCGGCGTCTCGGAAACCGGCGCTGGCTCCGACGTGGCCGGGCTCAAGACCCACGCGCGCAAAGACGGTGACGACTACGTGATCAACGGCAGCAAAATGTGGATCACCAACTCGCCCAGCGCCGACTTCATCTGCCTGCTGGCCAACACCTCCGACGACAAACCGCACATCAACAAATCGCTGATCATGGTGCCGATGAACACCCCCGGCATCAGCGTCAGCCCGCCCCTGGAAAAGCTCGGCATGCACAGCTCCGAGACTGCCCAGGTGTTCTTCGACGGCGTGCGCGTGCCCCAACGCAACCGCATCGGCCACGAAGGCGCGGGGTTCATGATGCAGATGCTGCAGTTCCAAGAAGAACGCCTGTTTGGCGCGGCCAACATGATCAAGGGCCTGGAGTACTGCATCGACAGCACCATCGAATACTGCAAAGAGCGCCAGACCTTCGGCAAGGCGCTGATCGACAACCAAGTGATCCACTTTCGCCTGGCCGAACTCGCCACCGAAATCGAATGCCTGCGCGCGTTGGTCTACCAGGCCACCGAGCAATACATCAAAGGCCAGGACGTGACCCGCCTGGCCTCCATGGCCAAGCTCAAGGCCGGGCGCCTGGGCCGCGAAGTCAGCGACAGTTGTCTGCAATACTGGGGCGGCATGGGCTTCATGTGGGACAACCCCGTGGCCCGCGCCTATCGCGATGTGCGCCTGGTGTCGATCGGCGGCGGCGCCGACGAAATCATGCTGGGCATCATCTGCAAACTGATGGGCACCTTGCCGGGGAAAAAATCATGAACACCCTGCTGCTCGAACCGCACAACGGTGTGCTGCACATCACCCTAAACCGCCCGGAATGCCGCAATGCGATGAGCCTGGAAATGGTCAATGAACTGCGCAACGTGCTGGCGCAGCTGGACAGCCAGACGCGGGCCGTGGTGATCAGCGGCGCGGGCGGGCACTTTTGCGCCGGGGCGGACGTGAAAGACCTGGTCACGGCGGGCAATCAACTCCAGGCGCTGAACCGGGCGTTTGGCACCTTGCTGCAGGCAGTGGAAGCCGTGCCGCAAGTGGTGATCGTGGTGCTGCAAGGCGCGGTGCTGGGCGGCGGTTTTGGCCTGGCATGCGTGAGCGATATCGCCATCGCCGATCACCAAGCGCAATTCGGCCTGCCGGAAACCAGCCTGGGCTTGTTGCCGGCACAGATTGCACCCTTTGTGGTCAAGCGGATTGGCCTGACCCAGGCACGCCGCTTGGCACTCACCGCCGCGCGCTTTGATGGCGTAGAAGCCGAGCGACTGGGGGTCGTGCACTTTACCGAGCGCGATCCGCAGGCGCTGGCAGAACGATTGGATGAAGTGTTGAGCCAGGTACTGAAGTGTGCGCCAGGCGCCAATGCACGGACCAAAGCGCTGCTGCTCGCGAGTGTGGATGAACCGATTGAGGCAGTACTGGATCGAGGAGCGCAGTGGTTTGCCGAGGCCGTGAGGAGTGAGGAAGGGATTGAGGGGACGCAGGCGTTTGTGCAGAAGCGGAAACCGAAGTGGTGCAGATGACGCCTTCGCGGGCAAGCCCGCTCCCACATTTTGAACCGAGCACACCCCAAACACTACCGGTCGGCTACCAGGCCGCCGCGCTTTTGCTTTTGATCTTGGGCGCCCCGTCAAACACGCTGGCCGAACGCAGGCTTGAATCCGTGGGTAACCCGCTGTAAGAGCGGAACCGCCAGCAGCCGTTACCGCAGAAATGGATATGTACCCGAGGACCGCAGCAATGCCGCAGCTAACAAAAATCCTAATCGCCAACCGCGGCGAAATCGCCTGCCGCATCCAACGCACCGCCCAATCCCTAGGCTATCGCACTGTGGCCATCTACAGCGAAGCCGACGCCCAAGCCCTGCACGTCCAGATGGCCGACGAAGCCGTCCACATCGGCCCCGCCCCCGTCCAACAGTCGTACCTGAATATAGAAAGCATCATAAACGCCGCCAAACGAGCAGGCGCCGATGCCATCCACCCCGGCTACGGCTTCCTCTCCGAAAACCCCGACTTCGCCCGCGCCTGCCAACACGCCGGCCTCACCTTCATCGGCCCCAGCGTTGAGGCCATCGAACTGATGGGCAGCAAACGCCTGTCCAAACTCGCCATGCTCGAAGCCGGCGTCCCCTGCATCGCCGGCTACCAAGGCAGCGCCCAGGACGACACCACCCTGCAACAGGAAGCCGACCGCATCGGCTACCCCCTGATGATCAAGGCCAGCGCCGGCGGCGGCGGTCGCGGCATGCGCCTCGTACACCAATCGAAAGACCTGCTGGACAACCTGCACACCGCCCGCTCGGAAGCCAAAAACGCCTTCGGCAGCGACGAACTGATCCTCGAACACGCCCTGATCGACCCGCGCCACGTCGAAATCCAGCTGTTCGGCGACAGCCACGGCCACCTCATTTACCTCGGTGAGCGCGACTGCTCGATCCAGCGCCGCCACCAGAAAGTCATCGAAGAAGCCCCCTGCCCTGTCATGACGCCCGAGTTGCGCCAAGCCATGGGCGAAGCCGCTTTGAAGGCCGGACGTGCGGTGAACTACGTCGGCGCCGGCACCGTGGAATTCCTGCTCGACCGCCACGGTCGGTTCTACTTCCTGGAAATGAACACGCGCCTGCAAGTGGAACACCCGGTGACCGAACTGATCACCGGCCTCGACCTGGTGGACTGGCAACTGCAGATCGCCGCCGGCCAACCGCTGCCGTTGACGCAGGCCGACGTCACCCTCAGCGGCCACGCCATGGAAGTGCGCTTGTACGCGGAAGACCCGACCCAAGGCTTCCTGCCGCAAACCGGCGATGTGTTGCGCTGGGACCCAGCCACTGGCGTGCGTATCGACCATGGCGTGATGGAAGGCCAACGCATCAGCCCGTTCTACGACCCGATGCTGGGCAAGATCATCGCCCATGGCGCCACTCGCGAAGAGGCGCGACGCAAATTGCTCCGGGCAGTGGAAGACACGGTGCTGCTGGGGGTCGCGACCAACCAGCCACTGCTGGTGGATTTGCTCAAGCATCCGGACTTTGTCGGCGGCGATTTCAGTACCGGGTTTATCGCTGAGCACTTCCGCGAAATCCCGCCCCTGACGCCATCAACAGAACAGCTGGCCCTGGCCGCCGCGCTGTTTTACCAGCACAGTGCCAACCAGCACCCCCAAGGCCTGGCGGGATGGCGCAACAACGCCAGCGCGCCTTGCACCTATCGCCTGGAGGTCAACGGGAACATCCATACCGTCAGTGCTGAGCCACTGCAACTCACCACCGACGGTCGCCACGCCACCCTGGTCTTCAATGGCATCCGGCGCCGCACCGCCTATCACCTCGACGCCAATCAGTTGTGGCTGCCCGGCCTCAAGGTGATCAACCGCACCCAGCAAGTCGCCAGCCGCCAGGCCGACGCCAGCAGCGGCACGGTCAAGGCGCCGATGGACGGTGCAATCGTCGATGTGCGGGTCAGCGCCGGCGACAGCGTGACCAAAGGCCAGTTGCTGCTGGTGCTCGAAGCCATGAAAATGGAGCATCCGCTGACGGCCGGTATCGACGGCATGATCAAGGGCGTGCAAGTGATTGCCGGTGATCAGGTGCGCAATCGTCAGGTTCTGCTGGAGATCGTCTAGCCCCTAGGCGGAACTACAGGGCCGGGCTACGCTCTATCCCCAACAGAAAGGGAAGAGTACGGGAACCTGCACGATGCCTCATTGGCTGATTATTGACCTTGAAGCCACAACGGATGAAGGCGGCTGGCCCGTGACGGAGATGGAAGTCATCGAGATCGGCGCGAGCCTGGTCAACCGCCAGGGCCGCGAGCTGGACCACTTCCAGCGCTTTGTGCGGCCGCTGCGCCGGCCATTGCTGACGCCCTTTTGCCGCCAACTGACCCACATCACCCAGGCCAACATCGATAGCGCGGCGCCGATTACCGAGGTGTGGCCGCTGTTCGAGCGCTGGCTGGGCCAGCATCAGCCGCGCCTGGAAGGCTGGGCCAGCTGGGGCGATTACGATCGCAAGCAACTGGAACTGGAATGGCAACGCCATGGCCTGGCCAGCGCACTCGCCACCACGCCCCATGTGAACCTCAAGCAACGCTTCGCCAAGGCCCGCCGCCTGGACAAGCCCCTGGGGCTCAATGGCGCCCTGCAATTGGCGGGGATGCAGTTTCATGGCCAGCAACATCGGGCGCTGGAGGATGCACGCAATACGGCGCGCCTGCTGCCGCTGATTTTGCCGGTCTAGGCAGCTCCTCTGCCCTTGGGCATACTGGCCGACCTTTCCAGACCCTTTTCCGAGGAATCGCCCATGTTTAAAGTCAACGAGTACTTCGACGGCACCGTCAAGTCGATCGCTTTCGGCACCGCAGAAGGTCCGGCGACCATCGGCGTCATGGCCCCCGGCGAATACGAATTCGGCACCGCCCAACGTGAAATCATGCACGTGGTGTCCGGCGCGCTGACCGTCAAACTGCCAGATGCCAGCGAGTGGGAAACCTTCGCCGCCGGCAGCCAGTTCAACGTGCCGGCCAACAGCAAGTTCCAGCTGAAAGTCGCCGTGGACACTGCTTACCTGTGCGAATACCGCGGCTAAGGCTTTCCCGGAAGCAAAAAAATGCCCGTCTCACAAGAGACGGGCATTTTTTATACGTGAGGAAAACTACTCCAGGATCGTCACCGGCATCCCGACTTCCAACCGCCCAATGCCATCGTTGACCAGGTTCTGGCCGAAAATCGCACCGTCTTCGGTCTTGCGGTAAGCCTCCAGCGTGGCGAAGGGTTCGCGGTCGGCGCTGCGCTCGCCGGTGTGCGGGTCGATGGTGGTGAGGATGCAGCGCGAGCACGGCTTGACCGCACGGAACTCCACGTCGCCGATGCGCAGGCGTTTCCAGCCGTCTTCGGCGAAGGCTGCGCTGCCCTCGATGACGAGGTTGGGACGAAAGCGCAGCATGTCCATGGAGCGGCCGATGCGTTGGGAAAGATCGTCCAGCGACGCCTGACCGATCACCAGCAGCGGGTAACCGTCGGCAAACGCGACCTGATCGTCGTCCTTGCCGTAACCGGCCTGGGTGGTGCGGGCGCGTTCAACGGGGATTTGCACCAGGCGCGTTGGCTTGCCGATGAAGTCGCTGACCCAAGCGGCCGCCGCGTCTCCCGCGTCCGGTACGCGCAGAGTGTCACGCCAGATCGTCACCCCCCGCAATTCGGCGTCGCTACCCGGCAGCGCCACGTCCAGCGCGGCGTAGCCCGGAGAACTCAATGTGAGGCCGCCGCTGCTGTTCCACAGCGCCGACAACTGACTCATCTTGGCCACAGCGCGCTGCGTGAGGAAACGCCCGCTGGCTTCATCCACCAGCATCCAGCGTCGGTCCCCGTCCACCCCGAGCTTATCCAGGCCGACCTGCTGCAGGATTTCGGCCTTGCCGGACTTCAAGGGGTAACGGTACAACGCGCTGAGACGAAGCATGGGCCTGCATTCCTGAGGGGCAAAGCCATCACCCTAAGGTCAAGCGGGCGCTTCGTCCAGCATCAGACGCTGACGCACCACATCGACCAGCTTGTCGGGCTGGAATTTGGACAGGAAGTTGTCACAGCCGACCTTCTTCACCATCGAGTCGTTGAAGCTGCCGGACAACGAGGTGTGCAGCACTACATACAGGCCACGCAGGCGCGGGTCGTTGCGGATTTCGGTGGTGAGGCGGTAACCGTCCATCTCGGGCATTTCGGCGTCGGTGAAGATCATCAGCAGCTTATCGGTCATTACGTGGCCGGCGTCGGCCCAGGCCTTGAGCATGTTCAGCGCCTTGAGGCCGTCACTGGCGATGTGCATCTTCACGCCCAGTTGGCCGAGGGTGTCGCGCAGTTGCGAGAGGGCCACATTGGAGTCGTCCACCAGCAGCACCTCGCGGCCACGGGCGCGCTCCAGCACCGGGTCTTCGAGTTTTTCACGGGAGACCTTGGCGTTGTACGGCACGATCTCGGCCAAGACTTTTTCCACGTCGATGATTTCCACCAACTGGTCGTCGACCTTGCTGATGGCCGTGAGGTAATGCTGGCGACCGGCGCTGGTCGGCGGCGGCAGGATAGCTTCCCAGTTCATGTTGACGATGCGGTCCACACCGCCCACCAGGAACGCCTGCACCGAGCGGTTGTACTCGGTGACGATAATGGTGCTGTTAGGGCCCGGCACCAACGGGCGCATGCCGATGGCCTGGGACAGGTCGATCACCGGCAGGGTCTGGCCCCGCAGGTTGACCACGCCGCAGACGAAAGGATGGCGCTGCGGCATCAAGGTCAGCTTGGGCAGTTGCAGGACTTCCTGCACCTTGAACACGTTGATCGCGAACAGCTGGCGCCCGAACAGGCGGAACATGAGGATCTCCAGGCGATTCTCACCCACCAGCTGCGTGCGTTGATCTACCGTGTCGAGAATGCCAGCCATTAAAAGCTCCTGATGCGCAAAGGGATTGTGCTGCTCACTTAAGGCTTGTTATCGGCGGCAAGCGCCAGACCTTGACCCTTGTAAAATGCCACGTAAATTCATTGATGTCACACTGACATCATGGTTTACTGCGCTGGCCTCTCCACAGAGCGGTACAGCGACGTTGCACGACATTCAATTCGATGCAAGGTTCCGCTATGTAAGGGATTCCCCTATGCACAATCAGGCCCAACCTGATATTCGCAATATCTAATAGCCATTAATGTGACGCCATTCTCAATGCATGAATGGAGTCAGGCTTTTGTTTGCCATCCCAAGCCCTCGGCCCACGGCCCTTCCAGACCTCCAGATGTCGGCAATTGAAGGTGCGCAATTGACCCCGCCTACGAGGGCCGCGCAGAGCCGTCGCCGTCACTCTAATAAACGCCCTACTAAAAACTCGGAAGCAACCTACAGATTCCAGTCATATTTGATCGCTACTTTTAAGCCATTCACCCGGTGCGACATCTCATCACCCGACCTTATGTTGTGGAGACTTGCATGATGAACGACGGTAAGGAGTGGCAACTTGCTCTTCCCGAATTCCTGCATGAAGCTGAAAAGCTGCTGGTCAAGTCGGAAGAGTGCCTGAGCCACCTGCACTTGATCCGAAACGACAGTGACGCCATCGACTGCATGAAGATCAGCCTGATCAAGCTCGCTGAAAAGGCCGACTGCCTTGCCCTGCAAGCGATCAGCGAATTTTCACGGCATATCCAGTACCTGATCGCCAATGCCGAAAGCCCCCTGCAATTGCATGATCAAGCCTTGGACGCCCTGGAGGAGTGCCTCAAGTTGCTGGCCTGGCAGTTGGAGTTGATTGATGTAAAGACAGGTCAGTTGGCACTGGATGAAGCGGAGCAGACCACGCTGATTGCTACGGTAACGCTGCATATTCCACAAAAGGATTTCAGCTTTAAACCACAGCAACGCACGCATCACGCGTCCTGAATAGATCGCAGGTCGTATTTAAACCTGAAGTTGTCTGAAAACGACATAAGCCGTTAATCCAACCGAGTTGAACTGAGCAGAAAAAGATATCAATTAGCCATTAACGGTAATATCGATACAACCAAACAAAAATAATATAACCCCCCCACTCCATGAACTCTGGGAATACCGCCCGGAGCATTTGCGCAGTTAATACCCCTTGCCAGGCACGGCACCAGGCGACCAACGGTAACAGTGGTGGTACTATGCCCGACTCGAAGTGACTCAACTTCATCATGCATAAAAACGATTCGATAACGCATTCCAAACAGAGTCCTGTCAGCCGCCATGACCGGACTTCCCGCAGCGAACCTTCATTGGCTCCATCCGCTATGTACGCCAACCTCAAGACACTCATCGCAAGGTCCGCGTCCCGCAGCAATGCACGCCGTCTGATCCTCGCCCTGTGCCTTGGCTCGCTACTGCTGAGCCTGTGGGCCTACAGCTTCTCCGCCGCCTTGCCGCTGCTGGTGGTACTTAACCTGGCCACGCTGGTGGTGGTCGGCCTGCAACAGTGGCACTCGCGTAAATCCATCAAGTTCCAGCCCCAGGAACTGGCCGATCGCCTGCTGCAAGTGCAGGAAAACGAACGCCACCGCCTCAGCCGCGAATTGCATGACGATATTGGCCAACTGCTCACCGCCGCCAAGCTGCAAAGCGAATGGCTCAAGCGCCGCCTGCCCGAAGACCTGCAAAGCCAATGCACGGTGCTGTGCAACACCCTGAATGAAACCCTGGCCAAGGTGCGTGACGTCTCCGCCATCCTCAACCCTCGCCAATTGGCCAGCCTGGGTTTGGAAGCCAGCCTGCGCGCGCACCTGCTCAAGACCCTGGAAAACACCCCAATTCACTGGAGCCTGGAATGCCAGCAGCGGTTGACCGGCATCCCGGAAGAAATGGCCGTGGCGGCCTTTCGCATCACCCAGGAAGCGGTGACCAACATGCTACGCCACGCCCAGGCGCGCAATCTGCTGGTACGCCTGCAACGCCTGCCCGAGGGCCTGTCGCTGAGCATCTGCGATGACGGCCAGGGTTTTTCGCCGGCCATCAACCCGGGCCTGGAAGGCCAACGAGGCATGGCCGGCATGTCCGAGCGGATTGATCAGCTTGGCGGTTCGTTATCCGTCAACAGCCAGCCAGGCAAAGGGACACGGATCGACGCGCTTTTCCCCTGGGCGCCCCGCGCCCTCGAACGGGCCAGTTCCCCTAAGGTTATCGAGTGACCTGCACATTACTCCTGGTGGATGACCATGCTCTGATCCGGGCCGGCGTACGCGCGCTGGTCCAGGACATTCCCGGCTACACGGTGGTCGGTGAGGCCAGCGATGGCGTACAGTTGCTGGAGCAGTTCAGCGCCCTGCTACCCGATATCGTGCTGTTGGACCTGTCGATGAAGCACACCGGTGGGCTGGATGCCCTGCAGCAACTCAAGCGCGCCTACCCCAAGAGCCGCGTGCTGATCCTGTCGATGCACACCGACCCGGAACTGATCATGTGCGCGCTGGAATCCGGCGCCCACGGCTACCTGCTCAAGGACACCACCGCCAACGAGCTGGAACACGCGTTGCTGGCCCTGCGCAACAACGAGCGCTACCTGAGCCCGGCGATTGCCCACACGGTGATCAACCAGGCGCTGGTGCGCAGCCAGGGCCCCACCACCCCGGCCGGCCATAGCCATAACCTTACCGCGCGGCAGCTGGAGATTCTGCGGTTGATTGTGCGCGGCAAGTCCACCCGGGAAATCGCCCACGGCCTGGGCCTGAGCATCAAGACCGTGGAAGCGCACCGCTCGCAGATCATGAAGCGTTTGCAGATTTTCGACGTGGCCGGCCTGGTGTTATTTGCGGTGCGCGAGCAGATCATCAGCCTGGACGACTAACGGCGAATCCACCGGCAGGTGCACGCGCAGGGCCTTGGGCAGGGCCTCGAAATGCAGGTCATCGCCCTCCAGAGGTTCGCCATCCAGGTTGATATACAGGCCTTGTGCGACCTTGATATTCACCCATGGCAGGCGCGCCCGCACAAACATGGTGTCCAGGCCCCAGCCATTGTTCATCAGCTCGCGCAGAGTGCCGACCACTTCCTGGGGTGCGGGCAGGATGCTGATATCCAGCAAACCATCATCGGCCATGGCGCCTGGGCATAGCTCATGCCCTCCGCCCGCCTGGCGACCGTTGCCTATACCCAGCGCGAGCAACTCGCCTTTCCAATGGAAATCCGGGCCATCCAGCTCGGCGTAGGCGGCCTTCAATTCGCTGAACCGCGTCAAGCCCGTGAACAGGTAGGCGGCGCCGCCCAGGACTTTCTTCAAGTCCTCGGAAGTGTTGGCGGTGACTTGGCTGCCGAAACCACCTGTCGCCATGTTGAGGAAGATCTGCCCCCCGACCTGACCGAGGTCGATCGCCCTTGGCGGCACGTCCAGCAGCGCCAGGGCCTGGGCGGGCTCCAGCGGCACGCCAGCGGCCTTGGCGAAATCGTTCGCGGTGCCCAGGGGCATCAGCACCAGGCTGGCGTCGGTCTTGGCCTGGGCCATGGCTTCGGCCACATCGCGCAGGGTGCCGTCGCCGCCACCGGCGATGATATGGGTGTAGCCGTCAGTGAGGGCTTCGTTGACCAGCCGCTGGGCGTCGCCGCCTTCCCAGGTGACCCGCACTGCCAACTCGCCGCCCTGCTCGCGCCGTGCCTGCACGGCGGTGCGGACGTCCTCGTTGAGGGCTTGCTTGCCGTGGAGGATCAACAGGGCTTTGGGGGTGGTCATTGCGGGAATCTCCTGATTCAAGGGTGCTTGGGGGATGTGGACCTTGGGCGGGGAGAAAAAAGCCATTGGATGGGAAAAAAATTGGATGATTGAGTACATATTCGTTTTTTGGGTAACGGCCACTTTGGGTTCCGTGTACGGGACAACCACATGGGTTACAAAAAAGTGCATTCACATAGGTGACACTTTGATCGAAATGTAGCCGTTCTTTGCATCCCTAGCATTAACACGCCCCAAAATCACCGGACCGAAAATCACGTTCCATATCCCGTCACCAATCATCTCCATGCCAATGGTCTGGTGTCGAAGTAAATGCCCCACATAAATCCGCAGACCTGAGCGACTAATAACTCCACTACAGTCAGCCAGGTAACACTCAACATGGCTTGCATACCCCATTTCCGGCAGCTTCTCCGGGTAAGTTCGGGCCGAGGGTGTATAGCAAGACGCCGGGGTTTTCTGGCTAAGTGCCTCGTGTCCCCGCTCATAATTATAGTGCTGCATGAAACGATCAAAGTGTTTTTGCTGAGCGTCCCAGGCAACCGCCGGCGGTTGGGGCAAGGTACTTTTCAGTGTCCGGTGCATCCGTTCATGGCGGCTCTGGGCGGCCTGGCTCAATTCGTTCAGGAATGATCCCTAACCTCAGCCACCAGATCGACAGCTGAGACAGCCCGGCACGTCCCTTGCTTGCAAACGGCACACCATTATCGGTGCGGATACGCTCAGGCATTCCATGCTCTCGAAAAACCCGCTCGAAAGTCTGCTGGGTCTCTTTGAGATTGGTACTCGCCATGCTCTCGCAAGCCAGCAAAAAGCGGCTCGCGTGATCCATTATCGTCAACGGATAGCACCACACACCGGCGCCTGTCAGGAACTGGCCCTTGTAGTCGGCACTGAAGAGCTGATTAGGTAATTCTGCTTTACGCAAAGGCTTAGGATAGACAGCAACACGCTGGCGCAAGAGCCTAGGTGTGATCAAATCGGCTGCCTTGAGTATGTTGTAAATAGTCGTTTTCGACGGTGGATCCTCACCCGGAAAACGTCGCTTCAGATCGTTCTGGATCTTCTTTGGGCCTGGCACTGTCTCGCCAATAGAACGAAGCTCGATGATCGCCTGCCTTACTGCCAAGGGCACCACATAGGTCTGGTGGTGCCGACGGCGACTACGTTCATCAAGCCCACAGGGGCCTTCTGCCTCGTACCGCTCGACCCATTTGTAACCAGTCTTCCGGCTGATCTGATAGTCCTGGCACAGCTGGCTAAAGCTGTGCTTTTCAGACAGATACTCGGCGATGAACATCACTTTGAGGTCCATAGGTTTCAGCTCTCTCCAGGGCATGGTCAGATCCTCGCGAAGTCGACCTTGCCAGTTAAAAACTGTTACCTATGTGCGTGAACTGATTTGTAACCCATGTGGGTGAGTCATACCCGCGAAGGCCTAATGAGATGGTCAGCCCGGCGAGAACCTCAGGTCTACACTACTGAGGTTCTCACTTTTCCTGAGGAGGCTTTCTCATGAACAGCGTAACGATTCTAGGCATCGACATTGGCAAGAATAGCTTCCACTTGCACGGCCAAGACGCACAAGGCCATCAGGTACTGCGCAAAAAGCTCAATCGTAGCCAGTTACTGCCATTACTTGCACAAATGCCACCCTGCAAAGTTGCCATGGAATCCTGTGGCGGATCACAGTTTCTTGCCAGAGAAATCACCAAGCTCGGTCATCAGGTCCAACTGATTGCGCCGCAGCATGTGAAGGCTTACGTCACCGGCAACAAGAACGACTTCATTGATGCCGAGGCTATCTGCGAGGCCGCATCACGCCCCAGGACACGCTCTGTGCAGGTGAAATCGGTTGACCAGCAGGTGCTGTCGACCGTACATAAACTGCGTAAATCACTGGTGAGTCGACGCACTGGCGTGATCAACCAGGTGCACGGATTCTTACTGGAGTTTGGCGTTATCTTTCCTGCCGGCTATGCCGCATTGGAGCGGGTTCCTGCATTGATGGAAGAGCACAATCTACCTCTGCGCCTGCGCCAGGCTATCAATCGGATGCTTGATGACATTCGCCAATTGACCAGCGAAATCAAAGCGCTGGATACCGAGATCAAGCAGCAGGTAAACGGGAGTGACGCTGGTAAAAGATTACAGAGCATCCCCGGCATCGGCCCCCTCATCGCTAGCGCGCTGGTGGCCGATGTCGGGGACGCTTCGATATACAAATCGTCCCGAGATTTTTCGGCTTCGTTGGGGCTGGTGCCACGGCAATACTCGACCGGAGGGCAAACCACGTTGCTGGGTATCAGCAAGCGTGGGGACAGGTATTTGCGAACCTTGTTGATGCAGGGCGCCCAAACCTTGCTTTATCGAATCGACAAACGAAACGACGCCCTTGGCGTCTGGGCCAGAAATCTACTGGCTCGAAAACCTCTCAACAAAGTTGCTTGTGCGCTGGCTAATAAAATGGCCAGGATCATCTGGGCGCTGTTGACCAAAGGTGGCACCTACAACGGACATTTCACCGCGTAATCCAGTTTTACCACCGGCTTTTGCGACGTCAGTAAGTGATGGCGATAAACGGCAGATACCCTGGCTGAGAACCTGATAAGCAAAATAGCTATCTAAGCTGAAGCCCTTTTCAGGACAGGCAGGAGCGGATACTCATCAAGGGCCGAGCGCGTAACCGCGCTCACAAGGAGCCCGGATACATTAGCGCAAGCCTGATTTACCGTTCATCGTGACTGGATAGCAAAAGGTGGGCTGACCATACATTTGGTTACTTTTGGGGCTCTTTTCCAAAAGTGACCCGCCGTAAGGGCGGAACCATAAGCGGCCGTGACCGCAGCAACGGATATGTACCCCCCCCTACATGACAAGATGAACTCCCCTCAGGTTTACTACTCTCTGAGTATGCTTTCACCGACTCCCCGGGTCGGTCCATCTAGGTCACCGAATGAACAAATACACCCCCCACACCTGGGAACCCCACGAGCGCCCAAGCCTCCCAGGTTCACCGTCCACCCCGCTGCACCCCACGCACAAGCGTTGGCTGTTCGCGCTGGTCGGCGTGCTGGTGGCAATCACCGGGGGCCTGGGTAACGCGCTGGTCATCGCCAACCTGCAATACCTGCAAGGCGCCCTCGGCGCGACCACCGCCGAAATGGCCTGGCTCCCCGCCGCCTACGTCATGACCAACGTCTGCATGAACCTGCTGCTGGTGAAGTTCCGCCAACAGTTCGGCCTGCGCGCCTTCACCGAAGTGTTCCTGGTGCTGTACGCGCTGGTCACCTTTGGCCACTTGTTCGTCAACGACCTCAACTCGGCCATCGCCGTGCGCGCAGCCCATGGGATGGTCGGCGCGGCGCTGAGTTCGTTGGGCTTGTACTACATGATCCAGGCGTTCCCGGCCAAGTGGCGCTTAAAGGCGCTGGTGCTGGGCTTGGGCACCGCGCAGCTGGCTTTACCCTTGGCACGCCTGTTCTCCGAAGACCTGCTGCAAATCGCCGAATGGCGCGGCCTGTACCTGTTCGAGCTGGGCATGGCGCTGATCTGCCTGGGTTGCGTCTTCCTACTTAAACTCCCGCCCGGCGACCGCTTCAAGACCTTTGAAAAACTCGACTTCCTCACCTTCGCGATCCTCGCCACCGGCGTCGCCTTGCTTTGCGCGGTGCTGTCCCTGGGCCGCATCGACTGGTGGCTGGAAGCGCCCTGGATCGGCATTGCCTCGGCCTGTTCCCTGGTGCTGATCATGGCCGGCCTGGCCATCGAGCATAACCGTGCGAACCCGATGCTGATGACCCGCTGGCTGGGCAGTGGCGTGATGATCCGCCTGGCGCTGGCAGTGATCCTGATTCGCATGGTGCTGTCCGAGCAGTCCACCGGCGCGGTGGGGTTCATGCAGATGTTGAACATGAGCTACCAGCAGATGCACACCCTGTACGTGGTGATGCTCGCCGGGGCGATTGCCGGGCTGGTGGTCAGTGCGTTGACCATCAACCCGGCGCACCTGTTGATGCCGCTGGTGATTTCCCTGGCGCTGATGGCTACCGGCTCGGTGATGGACAGTTTTTCCAGTAATCTCACCCGCCCACAGAACCTGTACATCAGCCAGTTCCTGCTAGGCTTCGGCGGCACGTTCTTCCTCGGCCCGACCATGGTGTTGGGCACCAAGAACGTGCTGACCAACCCGCGCAACCTGGTGAGTTTTTCGGTGATGTTCGGCATCTGCCAGAACCTCGGCGGCCTGATTGGCGCGGCGTTGCTGGGGACGTTCCAGATCGTGCGCGAGAAGTATCACTCCAGCATGATCGTCGAACACCTGACCTTGCTCGACCCGCGTGTGGCCGCGCGGGTGCAGAGCGGCGGCTCGGCCTACGGCGGCATTGTCGCTGACCCCGAGCTGCGCAACCTGATGGGCATTCGCAGCCTGGCCACGGCGGCGACCCGTGAGGCGAACGTGATGGCCTACAACGATGTCTTCATGTTGATCGCGATCATCGCGATACTCACCATGATCTGGATCTTTATCCGCAGTCTGTGGCTGATGAGTACCACTCGAGCAGCAGCCACTCCCGTTCAACCCAGCGGCGCACCTTCATGACCGAACCTTCGACCACCACGACCACTGCCATCGCCTCCACCCCGGAGGGCAGCACCCCACCCGGCGCGGTGCCCACTGAGCTGCGCCCGTTACGGGTGCGGATCATCTCGTCCCTGGGCTTTGCCGCAATCGCCATCGTCGGCGTGCTGATTGTGCTGTACGCCTGGCAGTTGCCGCCGTTCAGCAGCGCGGTGGAAACCACCGAGAACGCGCTGGTGCGCGGGCAGGTCACGATTATCGGGCCGCAGCTCAGCGGCTATGTGTTCGAGGTGCCGGTGCAGGATTTCCAGCACGTGAAGGCCGGCGACCTGCTGGTGCGCCTCGACGACCGCATCTACAAGCAGCGCCTGGACCAGGCGCTGGCGCAGTTGGCGGTGCAGCAGGCGTCGTTGGCGAATGTGGTGCAACAGCGCAACAGCGCCGAAGCCACCATCAAGTTGCGTCAGGCAGCCTTGGCGGACAGCCAGGCGCAGGCGCGCAAGAGCACGGCCGATTTGCGCCGCAACGAAGAGCTGATCAGCGATGGCTCGGTGTCCAAGCGCGAGCTGGACGTGACCCGCGCCGCCAACGCACAGACCATCGCCGCTGTGGCGCAAGCCCAGGCCAGCCTGGAAATCGCCCGGCAGGACCTGCAGACGGTAATCGTCAACCGTGGTTCCCTGGAAGCAGCCGTGGCCAGTGCCGAGGCGGCGGTGGAACTGGCGCGCATCGACCTGTCCAATACCCGCATCACCGCGCCTCGCGACGGCCAGTTGGGGCAGATCGGCGTGCGGCTTGGGGCCTACGTCAACTCCGGCGCACAGTTGATGGCGCTGGTGCCGCCGCAGTTGTGGGTGATCGCCAACATGAAGGAAACCCAGATGGACAACGTACAGGTCGGCCAGCCGGTGACTTTCACGGTGGATGCGCTGAACCACCGCAAATTCCGCGGCACGGTGCAGCATATTTCCCCGGCCACGGGCTCGGAGTTCAGCCTGTTGCAGGCGGACAATGCCACCGGCAACTTCGTCAAGATCGCCCAGCGCGTGCCGGTGCGGATCATGGTGGACCCGGACCAGGCCGAGAGTGAACGGTTGCGACCGGGGTTGTCGGTGGTCGTCAGTATTGATACGGCGGGGCGGTTAAACAACAGCCCGCCTTGAGAGGGGTTGATACTTGAGGGTAAAGGCCAGCTCCGCGGACTGGCCTTGCTCCAACAGCTTCAGCCCAGGCCGCCCTGGCAGGTGATGGGCATTCACCGGGTGACTCACCGGCTCAATACAAAAAAATCCCAGCCCCGGCGGGCAGTAGAGGAGGAAGTAATCACTCCCCGTGGCCTGGCATTCCAGGGTGTAACCCGGCTCCGGTTGCTCGATCAGGCAATGGCCGTCCCAGTCGCAAAAACCGTTGTCGACCAGGCCGTCAGGCAGGCTTTTCAACTGCTGGAAATCCCAAGCGGTGGGCACCGGCGCCAGCTCTGTCGGTAACTTGGCGGCGTCGCTCATCCACACCTGTGACGCCTTGGCCTGCAACCGCGTACTCGCCGTGCGCGGCAGATACGGATGCAATCCCAGCCCATGCCACGCGGGCTTTTCCGCCAGATGCGTCACGCGCAAAGTGATGCTCAGCTCACCGTTCTCCAACCGAAACCGCTGCTCGGCGCGATAGGCAAACGGCACGTCGCACACCACTTCCAGCACAACTTCATCCGCTGCTTGGCTGACCACCTGCCATGCCTGTTGCCAGGCCGAACCGTGAATCGGCAGCGGGTCGGTCAAGCTATTGGGCGCCAGCGCCAGCCAGCCGTCGGGGTTGTCGAAGCCCCCTTCGGCAATCCGGTTGGACCAGGGCGCCAAGGGATAGCACCCCAGCTTGCCTGGCAACCCGGTGTTGATCGCGTGCGCATCGCTGGGCCGCAACAGCGGCTGGCCGGTGGCGAGCACCGTCCAGTTGACGATGCTGCCTCCCGTGGCCGGCGCGAGGGTAAGGTGGGTCTGGTTGTCTTGCAGTTCAATCAGCATCAGAGCACCACGCTTGGCAGCCACAACGACAGCGCAGGAACGTAAGTCACGGCCATCAGTACCAGAAACAGCACGGCATAAAACGGCAGCAGCGCCTTCACGGTTTTCTCGATACTGACCTTGCCCACCGCCGCGCCGACGAACAGCACCGCGCCCACCGGCGGCGTGATCAGGCCGATACCGAGGTTGACCAGCATGATCATGCCGAAGTGCACCGGATCGACGCCGATACCCAGCACCACCGGCAGCAGGATCGGCGTGAGGATCAAGATGAGCGGCGCCATGTCCATCACCGTGCCGAGCAACAGCAGCATGGCGTTGATGCACATCAGGATCACGTAGCGGTTGTCCGACAGGGTCAGGAACATCGTGGTGATTTTTGCCGGGATCTGCATCAGGGTCATGATGTAGCCGAAGCTGGCGGCGAAGGCGATCAGGATCATCACGATGGAAATGGTGCGCACCGTGCGGTGCATCAGCTTGGGCAGCTCGCTCCACTTGTAGTCTCGGTAAATGAACATGGTCACGAAAAACGCCCACAGCACGGCAATTGCGGCGGATTCGGTGGCGGTGAAAATCCCCGAGAGGATGCCGCCGAGGATGATCACCATGGCCATCAGGCCCCAGAGCGCATCGGCGCAGATTTTCAGCGCCTGCTTGAGCGGAATGACTTCACCCTTGGGGTAGTTGCGCTTTTTCGCGAAGATCAGGCACAGCACCATCAGGCACGCGCTCATCAGCAAACCCGGCACCACGCCGGCCATGAACAGCGAGGCAATCGACACTGTACCGCCGGCTGCCAGGGAGTAGAGCACCGAGTTATGGCTGGGTGGGGTCAGCAGCGCCTGTACCGATCCACTGACGGTCACGGCCGTGGCGAATTCCCGGGGGTAGCCACGGCGTTCCATTTCCGGAATGAGCACCGAGCCAACCGAGGCGGTGTCCGCCACCGACGAGCCGGAAATTGCGCCAAAAAACGTCGAGGCCATGATGTTCACCAACGACAGGCCGCCGCGTACAAAACCCACCAGTACGCCGGCAAATGCCACCAACCGCCGCGACATGCCGCCCTCGGCCATGATCGCCCCGGCCAGCACAAAGAACGGAATCGCCATCAGCGAAAACTTGTTCACCCCGCCGGCCACCTGAATCATCAGGGCCTGGAACGGGATGTCGATCCACCACGCGCCGATCAGCGCCGACAACCCCAGGGCGTACGCCACAGGCATGCCGATCAGGATCAAGGCGATAAAGCTGCCCAACAGAATCAATGCGTCCATATCAAGCGGCCCCTTCGCTTTCTTCAACCAGGTCGAAGCGCACGACCCGACGGTTGCTCTGGTCACCGAGCAAGAGTTTTTCCACGACAAAGATCAGGGTCAGCAGCCCGCCGATCGGGATCGGCATATAGGTGATGCCCACACGCAGGGTAGGGATGGCACTCATGAACTGGTTCCAGGTGGACAGGCACAGTTTGGTGCCCCAAATGGCCATGAACAGGCAGATGGTGCCCATCAGCAATTGCGAGACGATGCCGATGATCTGGCGCTGACGGGGCGGCAGGCGGTCAGTGACCATGGCCACCGACATATGCGCGCCGGCGCGGTAACTGGCGGCGGCGCCGATAAAGGTGAACACCAGCATCAACAGGATGGCGGTGGGCTCCGGCCAACTGGAGCCGGTGCCGAGGACGTAGCGGGCGAAGATGCCCCAAGGGATGATCAGCGCGACCCCCAATACCGAGAGGCCGGCGACCCAGATGCAGGTCATGTAGATGCGGTCGTTGATGCGCAGCAGTAAATTCTTCATGGCGTTCACCGTAACCGGGCGCGTCGATGCCGACCGCGCCGGGCCTTGCTAGAGAAGGAGGGCGTTACTGAACGGCGTCGATACGCTTGATGATGTCGGCGTAGGCCGCACCGTACTTGGCGCGAACCGGCGCGGTGGCGTCATAGAAGGGTTTTTTGTCGACGGTGATGAACTCGACACCGGCGGCCTTGAGCTTGGTTTCACTGCTGGCGGACTTGGCGTCCCACAACACGCGCTCGTCAGCCTGGGCGGCCTTGGCGGCTTTTTTCACCATGTCCTGCTGCGCGGGGGTGAGCTTGTTCCAGGTGATTTTCGACATCACGATGGGCTCGGGCAAAATCAGGTGCTCGGTGAGGGTGTAGTACTTGGCGTTCTGGAAATGGTTGTGTTCCAAAAGGGTCGGCGGGTTGTTTTCCGCGCCGTCGATCACGCCGGTCTGCAGGGCGCTGAAGATTTCGCCGGTGTCCATGGCGATGCCGTTGGCCCCCATTTCATTGAAGGCTTCGATGAACAAGGGGTTACCTTGTACGCGGATTTTCATGCCCTTGAGGTCTTCGATCTTGCGCACCGGTTTCTTGGTGTAGAGGTTGCGCGTGCCGCCGTCCATCCAGGCCAGGGCGACCAGGCCGAATTCGGAATCGGTGATCTTGGCGAGGATCTCGTCGCCGATCTCGCCGTCGATGACCTTGCGCATGTGCGCCTGGTCGCGGAACACGAACGGCAGGTTGAACACGTTCACGTCCGGCACCACCGGGCCGACAATGCCGAGGCTGACGCGCGTCATCTGGATAGCGCCGACCTGAGCCTGTTCGACCACTTCTTTTTCGGACCCGAGGACACCGCCCGGGAAATACTTGAAGGTCAGTTCACCGTTGCTTTCCTTGGTCAGGGCCTTGCCCATGTTCTCTTCGGCAACGACGGTGGGGTAGCCGGCGGGATGGATATCGGCGAATTTGATTTCCAGCGCGTGGGCGGCGCTGCTGAGGGTGAAGAATGCAGCGGCGAGCAAGGTGCGTTTGAAGTCCATGGGGGTTCATTCCTGTCTTGTTATTGTTGTATTCAAGGCACAGCGATGCAGCTAAAGGGTGAAGGTGGGCTCCGGCAATCCGACAACGCCGGGGTTGAGGGCGAACACGCCGCCGGACAGTGACTGTTCACTCTGGTCATCGCGGATCGAGGTGACAAACAGGGTGTCCAGGCGACTGCCGCCAAAGGCGCACATGGTGGGTTTTTTCACCGGTACGGTGAGGGAGCGATCGAGGCGACCCTCCGGGGTAAAACGGTGGATCAGCCCGGCGTCGTTGGCGCAGATCCAATAGCAGCCATCGGCATCCACGGCCGCGCCGTCAGGGCGGCCGAGGTGCTTGTGCATGTCCACGAATACGCGGCGGTTGGACGGCGTGCCGGTGTCAATGTCGTAGTCGAAGGCCCAGATCTGCTGCACCAGCGGGTGTGAGTCCGAGGCGTACATCGTGCGGCCGTCAGGGCTGAAGGCCAGTCCGTTCAACGTGATGAAACCGTTCAACTGCGCATGGGGCGCCGCACCTGCTGCGTAGCGATAGAGGGTGCCCTCGGCCGCATTCAAACCCATGTTCAACACCATGCTGCCGGCCCAAAAACGGCCCTGGCGATCACACCGGCCGTCGTTCAGGCGCATGTCCTGGCGTGGGTGCTCTACAGCCGCCAGAGGCGTGGTATCAAGGCTGCCGTCGTTGTGCGGGGTGAGCTGGAAGAACCCGGTTTCCATGCCAGCGACCCAGTTGCCCGCCTCGCTGCGGGCGATGCAGGCAAGCATCTGCGGGGCTGTCCAGGCGGCAACATGACCAGTGGCGGCGCTCCAGCGTTGCAGGCCGCCCTTGGGGATATCCACCCAGTAAAGGGCTTTTTCCTCGGGCACCCACACCGGGCATTCGCCTACGGCATTGCGGGCATCGACGATCAGTTCAGCGTTCATGGTCAGTCCCCGAAAGGACCGGCCGCGCAGAACGCCCCGCCCTGGTAGACCTTGGCCGGGTCATCGGCGGCCACCGGTGGCTGGGTTTCGACTTGGGCGCGGAACACTTCGGAGCTGTCTTTGGGGGCAAAGCCCAGGTGGGCGGCGTAGCGGTTGTCCCACCAGGTGTCGAGGTTGTCCGACATACCGTAGACCACCGTGTGGCCGACGTTGGGGGTGTACAGCGCGCGCTCGAGCAATTGAGTCAGGTCATCGAAACTCAGCCAGGTGTGCATCATGCGGCGGTTCTGTGGTTCCGGGAACGACGAGCCGATACGGATGCTCACGGTCTCGATGCCGTAGCGGTCAAAGTAGAAACTGGCCATGTCTTCGCCGTAGGACTTGGACAGGCCGTAGTAGCTATCCGGGCGGCGCGGGGAGTGGGCGTCGAGTTTTTCACCTTGTTTATAGAAGCCGATCACGTGATTGGAACTGGCGAAAATCACGCGCTTCACACCGTGGCGGCGCGCAGCTTCATAGATATGGAAAATGCCGCTGATGTTCGCGCCGAGCACTTCTTCGAACGAGCGCTCCACCGAGACGCCGCCGAAGTGCAGGATCGCGTCGACGCCTTCCACCAAGTGGTGCACGGCTTGTTTGTCGGCGAGGTCACAGGGTTGCACCTCTTCGGACGCGTCGGCAGCCGGGGCCATGTTGGCGATGTCCGACAGGCGCAGTACCTGGGCGTAAGGGCGCAGGCGCTCGCGCAAGACTTTACCCAGGCCGCCAGCGGCCCCGGTGAGCAGCAGGCGATTGAATGGAACGGGCGTGGTTGTGGTGGTGGTCATGAGGGTTCCATTGTTGTTGTAGGTTGTCGTATGACTATGCCGAAGTATCGTTAGGGATTCTTGTGCTTGTCAACGCCCTTCTGTAGTGAACGGGTTTGTCTGTGGTGAGCGGGCTTGCCCCGCGCTGGGGGCGCAGCCGCCCCAATCCAGACAGCACCTTCTGTCTGATACAACGAGGTGTTTTTTTGGGGGGCGGCTTCGCCCCCCAGCGCGGGGCAAGCCCGCTCACCACAGACAAGCCCGCTCACCACAAAGTCATTCAGTGGCCTTTAGAGCAGTGAAATCGGATAGCTGATAAACAGCCGATTTTCATCAAACTCGTTATTGCTGAAATCCCGACGCATGGTCGAATTGCGCCAGCGCACATTCAGGTCCTTCAACGCACCGCTCTGCACCGTGTAAGCCAGCTCCGACTCCCGGCCCCATTCCTTGCCATCGGTGATCGCCCCGGTGTGCACGTTACTGCCGCTGATATAGCGGTTCATCAGGGTCAGGCCCGGAACGCCGAGCACCACGAAGTTAAAGTCATGGCGCACCTGCCAGGATTTTTCCTTGGCGTTGTCGTAGCTGGCGTTGTAGCTATCGTTGGCCAGGGTGCCGCCGCTGGTGCCATTGACGCGCATCCACACGCTATCCCCGGTGAGTTTCTGCAAACCCACATAGAAGGTGTTGCCGTTGTACTTGGCCGAGAGCAGGGCGAAGGCGGTCTTGTTGTCGAGGTCGCCGGCCAGGGCGCTGCCATCTTCCTTGCCGGTGAAGAAACCGAGGTTGGCGCCCAGGGTCCAGTCGCCCACCGGTTGGCTGTGGGTCAGGTTGAAATACTGCTGCTGGTAGATATCGGTGAGTTCGGCGTACCACACACCCACTTGGGTACGTTTGTCGTTGAAGCTGTACTCGCCGCCGCCGAAGTTGAAGCGGTCAGAGGTGAACGCGGCTTTGCCGTTCATGAACAGGTCTTCCATGCTCGCGTCGTTGCGCGGGCTGTTGCCGCGGAACTGGCCGCCGTAGAGGGTCAGGCCGGCGATTTCATTGGACGTGACCTGGCCGCCACGGAACGTTTGGGGCAGGGAGCGGCCGTCGTCGGAGCGCAGGATCGGCAGCACCGGCATCCATTCGCCGACCTTTAATTCGGTCTTCGATAACTTGGTTTTCAGTGCCACGCCGAGGCGGCCAAAGTTGTCGGCCGGGCGGCCGTCGCTGTGAATCGGCAGCAACTGCGTACCGCCAGTGCCTTTACCTCCATCAAGTTTTTGCGAATACAGGCCCAGCACGTCAATCCCAAAGCCCACGGTGCCTGTGGTGTAGCCGGACTTAGCGTCGAGAATGAAGTTCTGCGTCCACTCTTCGGCTTTGCCCTGGGGGTTGGTCGGGTTAGTGAAGTTGCGGTTGAAGTAGGCGTTGCGCAGGTTAAGCGTGGCCTTGGCGTCGTCGACGAAGCCTTCGGCCGAAGCGGCGAGGGGCAGGGTGAAAGCCAGGCTGCCGAGACCGATAAAACCCCGGCGAATGGAGGAATTGCGGGCGAGTGAACTCACAGTGAAGCTCCCTTTCTTTTGTTGTTTTTATTTTTCGTTATACGTTGTCGTACAACATTGGAGCGAATATTTGCGAGGTTTTCCGGGATTGTCAATCAGAAGTTATACGATGACCTGCTCGGGCCGGAGGCGGGAAGTTATTCAGCCCGCCATCACCATGGGAGGCAAGGTGCCAAGAAGGGAAACGGCGGCCACCGCTGCAACACCCAGCAGCCACTCCAGCATCACACTGGACTTCAAACTGCCCAGGCGTTGTTCACAGCGCTCGATACGCAGCCGGTTCAGCAGCGCCAACGCCAGCATGCCCAGCACCAGAAATACTTTGATCAACAGAATCAGCGCGAACCCGTTGAACAACGGCGTGGGCCAGAATTGCCCGGTCAGTACGCGCACGTTGATCAAGCCGGTCACCAGCAACCCGGCGACCAGCCCATAACCCACGCCGCTGAACCGCCGCAGGATCGGCTCCAGCGCCAAGGCTGGCGCTTGCCTGAGGATCAACACCAACAACAGCAAGCCGCCGAGCCAGGCACCGACACACACCAAGTGCACCACTTGATTTAGGATCAGCAATTGCCCGCTGAGCCCATTGAGCATGGCGCCATGACCCACCGGCGCCAAGGTCGCCAGCAGCAGCGCAATGACCGGCAGGCGCAGCATCCGCCAGGGTTTGGCCAGCACGATCACCAGCAACAGGTTCAGCAACAGGTGCCACACCCACACCTGGCCAAAAAAGGTCTTGCCCAGCACCAACTGCACGGTGGCCGGTTGCAGCGCCGCGTCCCAGCTGCCCGCCATGCTGGCGGTAATCAACAGCAGCCAGGCCACGCCAGAGAATAACGCCAGCCAGGCCAGCCCGCGGGTGATGCGCTCAAGTTGCCGGTCCAGCGCCGGTTGCGCTTCAGCGCCGAGCAGCCAGGGCCTGAATGCACAGGCGCCGAACATCAGCAGCACGACGATGAAATGCAGGAAACGGCACAGCACCAGCAGCGTTGCCATGGGTTATTGGCCGACCTTGAAGCTGTATTCACCGTTGCTCTTATGAGTGTCGACCGAGACCGCGTTCCACACCACTTTGTAGTTACCGGCCGCCAAGGGTGCGGCCGGAGTGACGACCAGGACTTTTTTGTCGGCGTCCGGTGTTTCCAGGCCCTTGATGGCGACTTCGGTGCCGTCCTTGCTCAGGGACACCTTGGTGAAGGTGGCCTCGACGCCTTCGCTGAAGGTCAGGCGCAGGTCTTTAGGCGCGGTGACGCTGCTGTCGGGCGCCGGTTCAGCGCTCTTTAGGCGCGCGTGGGCAAATGCAGCGGAGGCGCCCAGCAGGGAGGCGAGCAGGGCGACGGTGGTGAGGCTTTTCTTGATCAACATTGTTCAATACCTTCAGGGTCAGGGAGTCGGTAGAGCCATGTGCAGCAAGGGAAAGGGCTTGCCTTCGCCATCCAGCGGCGAGCGCGCAACCTGGATAAAACCATAATGCAGGTAGAAACCCACGGCCTGGGGGTTTTGTTCGTTCACGTCCACCGTGAGGGCGTCGTGACGGGCGCGGGCGTGGTCCAGCAATTGGCGGCCGATGCCCTGGCCACGGCGGTCGGGCTCGATAAACAGCATTTCCACGTTGTGCCCGCCAGTGCCGATGAAGCCGGCGATGCCGTTCTGGTCTTCATACACCCACACATCGAGTGCGGGCATGGGCAGGTAGGTGTCGCGCACCAGGGGTAGCAGACGTTGAATGTCATCCTCGGGGAGGAAGTCATGGGTGGCCCGCACCGAGCGCTCCCAGAGTGCGCCCAGCACGGGGTCGTCGGTGGCCACGCGAGGTCGAATAGTCATTGCAATGATCCTTCATGGGGACCGCGATCCTAACCAATCCGATTTCCAGGGGAAAGGTTCGCGTCAGAAGTTTCATTATGGCCTGTCGCCGCGATCTAGAGCCGATGGTAGTCTTTAAGCCAAGTTGTTGTCAGGGAGCCCTTATGGGCAATCACAAGATCGGAATTCGTCGGGTCAACGTCGAGAAAATCCTGCTGGCGGCGGAGAAAATCTTCGCCGAAAAAGGCTACGGCAGCACTGCCATGGCGGATATCGCCGAAGAAGTGCAATTGCCGCGCTCCAACCTGCATTACTACTTCACCACCAAGAGCGAGCTGTACAGCGCGGTACTGTTCGACCTGCTGGAAGTGTGGAAGCAGGATGCCCTGAGTTTCGAGACCTTCGACGATCCACGGGTGGTGCTCAGCAGCTACATCCGCGCCAAGATGCAGCGCTCGCGCACGCGGCCATATGGTTCAAAAGTCTGGGCCAATGAAATCATCCACGGCGCGCCGACGCTCGGTGAGGCGCTGGATGAGAGTCTGTACGACTGGGCCAAGATGAAGGAAGCGAAAATTCGCCAGTGGGTGGAAGACAAACGCATCCTGCCGGTGGAGCCGTCGAGCCTGCTATACATGATCTGGGCCTCGACCCAGCACTATGCCGACTTTGATCATCAGGTGAAGATCTTGAATGAGCACCAGCCGTTGTCGGATATGCAGTTCGAGAAGGCGATTCAGACGGTGACGAGTGTGATTTTGCGGGGGATTGGGTTGGAGCCTTGATATCGGTGAGCTGATCCCATTTTTGTGGTGAGCGGGCTTGCCCCGCGCGAGGCAAGCTCGCTCACCACAATATTTCGGGTTACACAGCCTCCCTGTATGGATTCCTCGGATCCTGCGTCCAATTCAAAAACGGCTTGCCCGTGTCCATCGGCACCATCTCGATACAGTCCGCCACCGGGCAGGTGATCTGGCACAGGTTGCAGCCCACGCACTCGTCATCGATCACTTCGTATTTATGCGTGCCATCCGTCTGTTTCAAACTGGAGATGGCCTGGTGCGAGGTGTCCTCACAGGCAATATGGCAACGCCCACAGCCAATGCACGCCTCCTGATCGATCTTCGCAATCACCTGATAGTTGATGTCCAGGTACTTCCAATCCGTCGTATTTCCCACCGCCCGTCCGGAAAAATCCTGCAGGCTTTTGTATCCTTGACTGTCCATCCATCGTGACAGCCCGTCCTTCATCTCCTCCACAATCCGAAACCCATGCAGCATCGCCGCCGTGCACACCTGCACCGCACCGCAGCCCAGGGCGACAAACTCCGCCGCGTCACGCCAATTGCCGATGCCGCCAATGCCGCAGATCGGCAGGCCCTGGGTCTGCGGGTCGCGGGCGATTTCGGCGACCATGTTCAGCGCGATCGGTTTGACCGCCGAGCCGCAATAACCGCCGTGGGTGCTTTGCGTGCCGACGACGGGCAGCGCGACCATGCGTTCCAGGTCGACGCTGGTGATGGAGTTGATGGTGTTGATCAGCGACACCGCATCCGCGCCGCCGCGATACGCTGCCCGCGCCGCCACGCGGATGTCGGTGATATTCGGCGTGAGCTTGACGATCACCGGCAGCGAGCAATACGTCTTGCACCAGCGCGTCACCTGTTCCACGTATTCCGGTACCTGGCCCACCGCCGCGCCCATGCCGCGCTCCGGCATGCCGTGGGGGCAACCGAAGTTCAGTTCGATGCCGTCGCAACCTGTGGCTTCCACCAGCGGCAGGATGTTTTTCCAGGATTCCTCGACGCACGGCACCATCAGCGACACGATCAGCGCGCGGTCGGGCCAATCCTTTTTCACCTGGGTGATTTCCCGCAGGTTGATCTCCAGCGAGCGGTCGGTGATCAGCTCGATATTGTTGATGCCCAGCACTTCACGGTTGGCGCCGTAGTGCGCCGAGTAGCGCGACGACACGTTGACCGCCGCCGGGTCCTCGCCCAGGGTTTTCCACACCACGCCGCCCCAGCCGGCTTCGAAGGCGCGCACCACGTTGTAGGCCTTGTCGGTGGGCGGCGCGGAGGCCAGCCAGAATGGATTGGGGGCTTTGATACCGGCAAATACAATCGAGAGATCGGCCATTACGCAGCCTCCACATTCAGCATGAGTTGGGCATGGATGGCCTCGGCGGCCAGCTTGCCGTGTTGCACGGCTTGCACGGTGAGGTCCTGGCCGAGGCTGACGCAATCGCCGCCCGCGTACACCCCGGGAATGCTGGTGCGCAACTGTTCATCGACAAAGATCCGTTCACCGACACGCTGCAGTTGCTGGGCCAGCGGATCGTGCAGTGCCTCGCTGTCGAAGCCCTGGCCGATGGCCTTGAAGATCGCATCGGCCGCCAGTTCGAAGGTTTCGCCGGTCGAGTGCAAACGGCCGTTTTCCATGCGTGTGCGCAGGAAGCGCATGCCACGCACATGGCCCTGATCGTCCAGCAGCACGGCCTCCGGCTGGGCCCAGGTCAGCAGGCGGACCTGGTTGGCCTTGGCGATGTCCTGTTCGTGATGAGTGGCGCCCATGTCCGTCAAGCCACGCCGGTAAACGAGGTTCACATCGCGGGCACCGAGACGGGCCATCTGCACGGCCATGTCGATGGCGGTGTTGCCGGCACCGAGCACGATGCAGCGGTCGGCCAGGGGCAGTTGGGTGAGGTCATCGGCCTGGCGCAGCTCACGGATGTAGTCGGTGGCGGCGAGCAGGCCGGGGGCGTCCTCGTGGGGCAGGCCGAGTTGTTTGCTGGCGGCGAGGCCGAGGCCGAGGAACACTGAGTCGAATTGCTGGTGCAGTTCACTGAGCGTGAGGTTGTCGCCCAGGCGCTGGCCGTGGCGAATCTCGATGCCACCTATCTGCAGCAGGAAATCCAGCTCCTTCTGCGCAAAGTCATCCACCAGTTTGTACTTGGCGATCCCGTATTCATTCAGGCCGCCGGCTTTTTCCCGAGCTTCGAAAATCACCACGTCATGACCGTGCAACGCACTGCGGTGGGCACAGGACAGCCCCGCAGGCCCGGCGCCGACCACGGCGATGCGCTTGCCGGTAGAGGCTGCGCGGTGGAAGGGGTGTTCGGTGAACTGTGCATTGTCGACGGCATAGCGTTGCAACAAACCAATCAACACCGGGGCGCATTCTTCAGCGTTGTTACGCACGCAAGCTTGCTGGCAGAGGATCTCGGTGGGGCAGACCCGGGCGCAACTGCCGCCGAGGATGTTGGCCGAGAGGATTTTCTGCGCGGCGCCTTGTACGTTTTCGGTGTGGATATTGCGGATGAACGATGGGATGTCGATTTCGCTGGGGCATGCGTTTACGCACGGCGCGTCGTAGCAATACAGGCAGCGCGAGGCTTCAAGCTGGGCTTGCCGGGCGTTGAGCGGTGGCGCCAGGTCGGTGAAATGGCTGGCGAGCGTCGGTCCATCCTCGGCGGGATGGGGGAGGTGGGTCAGGGTCTGGATCACGGTGTTGGCCTCACGGTTATTGAGGTACTGCCTCTGATGGGCATTGGTTTTTGTGTTGCCTTTGCTGGCCTTTTCGCAGGCAAGCCAGCTCCCACATGGGATCGGGTTCACATCGTTCAAATGTGGGAGCCGGCGGTGCGACGATTCGACTTGCCCGCGATAGGCCGAAGGCCGCTTTTAGCGCTTTACGGCGGTAGGCCTGGAACGCTCCGCCCGCTTGCTCAACTGCTCGAACACCGGCGGATACGTCGGCCGCTCCACATACCGCCCGGCACCCCGCTCGGCGCGCAGGTCGCCATCGGCCCACACAAGCTTGCCCTGGCTGATGGTGTGGCTCGGCACGCCGCGCACGGTCTTGCCTTCGAAGATGTTGAAGTCGACCTGCTGATGGTGGGTCTTGGCGGAAATGGTTCGCGTACCTTCGGGGTCCCACAACACCAGGTCGGCATCCGCACCCACGCGGATCGCGCCCTTGCGCGGGTAAAGGTTGAAGATCTTCGCTGTGTTGGTGGAGGTCAGCGCGACAAACTCCTGCATCGACAGGCGCCCAGTGTTGACCCCTTCATCCCACAGCAGCGCCATGCGGTCTTCGATCCCGGCGGTACCGTTGGGGATCTTGCTGAAGTCGTCCCGGCCAGCGGCTTTTTGCTCGGCGCAGAAGCAGCAGTGGTCGGTGGCGGTGGTGTGCAGGTTGCCGGATTGCAGGCCATGCCACAGCGCTTCCTGATGCCCGCGTGGACGGAAAGGCGGGCTCATCACGTAGCCAGCGGCGGTTTGCCAGTCCGGGTGCTGGTAGACGCTGTCGTCCAGCAACAAGTGGCCGGCCAGCACTTCGCCGTAGACCGGCTGGCCTTTGCTACGGGCGTAGGTGATTTCATCCAACGCTTCCTTGGTGGACACATGGACCAGGTAAAGCGGCGTGCCGATGGTCTCGGCGATGCGGATGGCGCGGCTGGCCGCTTCGCCCTCGACTTGCGAAGGACGCGACAGTGGATGCGCCTCGGGCCCGGTGATGCCCTGGGCCATCAGCTTGCGTTGCAGGTGGTACACCAGCTCGCCGTTTTCCGCGTGCACGGTGGGCACCGCGCCCAGTTCCAGGCAGCGTTCGAAACTGGCGACGAGGGTGTCGTCCGCCGCCATGATCGCGTTCTTGTAGGCCATGAAGTGCTTGAAGCTGTTGATGCCGTGGTGGCTGACTAACTCGGCCATTTCCTCGCGCACCTGTTCGCTCCACCAGGTGATCGCCACGTGGAAGCCGTAGTCCGCAGCGGATTTCTCCGCCCAGCCGCGCCACTGGTGAAACGCTTCCAGCAGTGATTGCTGCGGGTTGGGAATCACAAAGTCGATGATCGACGTGGTGCCGCCCGCCAGGCCTGCCGCGGTGCCACTGAAAAAATCTTCACTGGCCACGGTGCCCATGAAGGGCAGTTGCATATGGGTATGGGGATCGATGCCGCCGGGCATCAGGTATTGGCCGCTGCCATCGAGTATCTCAGTGCCGGCGGGAATATCCAGATTCGTACCAATAGCCCGGATTAGACCGCCTGCGCATAACACATCGGCGCGGTAACTTTCATCATGGGTAATAACGGTGGCGCCACGGATCAACAGCGACATGTCGAATTCCTCACAGGCTTGACCGGCTTGTGCCAGTTCTAAGTGTTGTAATGCTGCTTGCCGATGGCGTGATTAATTCCTGTCATCGGTGACAGGAATAGAAACTAGCCCGAGTTTTTAGATTGGGCAAGAAGATTTTTCATAAGCTTATATTTATATTAACTAGTTGATTAATAAGGATAAAAATAGAAAATCACCAAAATGTAGCGCGCGCTCACCATTTTGACGCACTTGACAGGTTCTTAAATTGAGCAACATTTCTTATTGCAAATCAGACGCTTGAGACTTGCCTCTTGACGGGGCAGGGAAATAAAAATAATTGTGTTGCACCAGATTGAGTCCTGACAGTTCGGGCAACTTTCACGTTATCTAGCCTGAGTAACATGGCAAGTACCGAAGGCTCACTCGGAAAGCTGATAAACATCAGCGAGTTATATAAGCGGTGCGGGTGTGGTAATGGTTGTCGGCACGGATATTGAGTGCAGTGGCGGCTGGCCGGGCCCGTGATGTCATGTTGTTTACGAGGTACTCCGGCCACCGGCACACACCGTGCAGGTGAGCAAAAATAATTCGAAAAAACCGTGGAGCGGCCATGCAACAGAACAGATCGCAAGTCATTGAACGCAACGGCCTGTACGAACTCGACGCCGGCCCCGACGTCCTCGACAGCCCGCGCTACAACCACGACATGGCACCGACCAAGGTGCACGAACGCACCTGGAACAAGTGGCACATCACCGCGCTGTGGGTCGGCATGTCGATCTGCGTGCCGACTTACACCTTGGGCGGGGTGCTCACCGCGTATTTCGGCTTATCGGTGGGCGAGGCGCTGATGGCGATCCTGCTGGCGAACATCGTGGTGTTGATCCCGCTCACGCTTAACGCTTTCCCCGGCACCAAGTACGGCATTCCGTTTCCGGTGCTGCTGCGCTCGTCGTTCGGCATCCTGGGTTCCAACGTGCCGTGCCTGATCCGCGCGCTGGTGGCCTGTGGTTGGTTTGGTATCCAGACGATGTTTGGTGGGCTGGCGATCCACCTGTTCCTCGGCTCGATTTTCGAGGGTTGGAAGTCCCTCGGCGGCACTGGTGAAGTGATCGGCTTCATGATTTTCTGGTGCCTGAACCTGTGGGTAGTGCTGCGTGGCGCCGAGTCGATCAAGCGCCTGGAAACCCTGTCGGCGCCGTTGCTAGTGGCGGTGGGCATTGGCTTGCTGGTGTGGGCGATGCCCAATGTGTCGATCAGTGAGTTGATGGCGATCCCACCGAAACGCCCGGAAGGCGCGAGCCTCACCGGTTACTTCATGGCCGGCCTCACCGCGATGGTGGGCTTCTGGGCCACCCTATCGCTGAATATCCCGGACTTCAGCCGCTACGCCAAAAGCCAGAAGGACCAGATCCTCGGGCAGATCTTCGGCCTGCCGCTGACCATGTTCCTGTTCGCCGCCCTCGGCGTGATCATGACCGCCGCCTCGGTGAAACTGGTGGGCGTCAGCGTGTCCGACCCGGTGACCCTGATCGGGCATATCCAGAGCCCGGTGTGGGTGGCTGTGGCGATGGCATTGATCATCGTCGCGACTTTGTCTACCAACACGGCGGCGAACATTGTGTCGCCCACCAATGACTTCCAGAACATCGCGCCCAAGCTGATCAACCGCACCACGGCAGTGATCCTGACCGGCCTGGTGGGGCTGGCGCTGATGGGCCATGAGCTGCTGAAAAAGCTCGGCCTGATCGTGTCCGACGTGAGCCTGGAAACCGTGTATTCGAACTGGTTGCTGGGCTATTCAAGCCTGCTGGGGCCCATTGCCGGGATCATGGTGGTGGACTACTTCATCACCCGCAAACAGCAGCTTGATCTGGCCGGCCTGTACCGCGACGACATCTACCCAGCGTGGAACTGGAGTGGATTCATCGCGTTTGGCGTTCCAGTGGTGCTGACCTTGCTGTCGCTGGGCAGTGATGCGTTCAGCTGGTTCTACAGCTATGGCTGGTTTACCGGTTCGGCGTTGGGCGGCTTGTTGTATTACGGCCTGAATGCCAAGCGCAGCGCTCAATCATTGGCCATGAAAACCCCCACATAACCCTGTAGGAGCCGGCAAGCCGGCTCCTACAGTTGACCATGTCAATTTATAAGAAATGTAGCTTGAGGAGATCACCCATGAACGCTGCCCTCGACGTCCTGCAAATCAACCGCGACCGCCTGTGGCAGTCGCTGATGGACCTGGCCAAACTCGGCGCCACACCCAAGGGCGGCGTCTGTCGCCTGGCCCTTACCGACCTGGATCGCAAGGCCCGCGACCTGTTCGTGCAGTGGTGCGAAGAGGCCGGCTGCACCGTGACCGTGGATGGCATCGGCAACATTTTCGCCCGTCGTCCGGGGCGCGATCCGAACCTGCCACCGGTGATGACTGGCAGCCACATCGACACCCAGCCCACCGGCGGCAAGTTCGATGGTTGCTTCGGTGTGCTGGCCGGTGTGGAAGTACTGCGCACGCTCAATGACCTGAACGTGGAAACCGAGGCGCCGCTGGAAGTGGTGGTATGGACCAACGAGGAAGGCTCGCGCTTCCCGCCGTGCATGATGGGCTCCGGCGTGTTCGCCGAGAAATTCATCCTGGCGGACACACTGGCCAAGGTCGATGTGGACGGCGTCAGTGTCGGCGATGCATTGAATGCGATTGGCTATGCGGGCTCGCGGCCGGTCAGTGGGCATAAGGTGGGTGCGTATTTCGAAGCACACATTGAGCAAGGCCCGATTCTTGAGGACGAGAAGAAAACCATCGGTGTGGTGCTTGGCGCACTGGGGCAGAAGTGGTTTGACCTGAAGCTGCGTGGGGTTGAAGCGCATGCGGGGCCAACGCCGATGCACCTGCGCAAGGATGCCCTGGTGGGCGCGGCGGCCGTAGTGGCGGCGGTGAATGCGGCGGCGCTGGGTCATCAGCCTCATGCGTGTGGCACGGTGGGTTGCCTGCAGGCGTATCCCGGCTCGCGCAACGTAATTCCGGGTGAGGTGCGCATGACGTTGGACTTCCGTCACCTGGAACCGGCGCGATTGGATTCGATGATTGCCCAAGTGCGCCAGGTCATTGAAGACACCTGTGCCAAACACGGGCTGAGTTTCGAAATGGAACCCACGGCTGACTTCCCGCCGTTGTACTTCGACAAAGGCTGCGTGGATGCGGTACGCGATGCCGCTAATAGCCTGGGTTTGTCGAACATGGACATCGTCAGCGGGGCAGGGCATGACGCGATTTTTGTCGCTGAGCTGGGGCCGGCGGGGATGATTTTTGTGCCCTGTGAAGGTGGCATTAGCCACAACGAAATCGAGAATGCCGCGCCGGATGATCTGGCGGCGGGGTGTGCGGTGTTGCTCAGGGCAATGGTCGCGGCGTCGGCGGCAATCGCCTGTGGCAAGTTGGCCGCCTAAGCCATCACTGCCCTCCGTAGGAGCCGGCAAGCCGGCTTCTAAGGAGAATGGACAGTGTCAGGAAGAGGGTCGCCAGCCGCCACCCAGCGCGGTCACCAGCCCGACACTCGCCTGCAACTGCCGCGTCTGCACCGCCTGCAATGTCCGCTGCGCCTGTAACGCCGCCGTCTGCGCCGTCACCACATCCAGATAACTCACGGCCCCCGCCTGATAGCTGTTCATCGCCAGTGCTTGCGTGTGCTGCGCTGCATCCGCTGCCGCTTGTTCATCCTGTGCTTCCTGCTGCAGATCCCGCAGTTGCGCCAGGTTGTCCTCGACTTCGCGCACGGCTTTCAGTACCTGGCTGCGGTACTGCGCCGACGCCTCTTCAAACTCGGCCTTGGCCTGGCGTTCGTTGGCGCTTAGACGACCGCCATCGAAGATCGGCAAATTGACCAACGGCCCCAATGCCCAATAGCGATTGCCCGCGGACAGCAGGTTGCCGACCCCCTGAGTCTGCCCGCCAATCAACCCCGTCAAACTGAAATCCGGATACCACGCCGCCTTGGCCACGCCGATGTTGGCGTTGGCGGCAAATACTCGTCGCTCGGCCGCTGCAATATCCGGACGACGTTGCAGCAGGTGGCTAGGCAATTGCGAGGGTATCCCCGGCAAGGCGATCAATTGCGTGCTCGGCGGTAACGAAAAATCGCTGGCTGCCACACCCACCAGTTCTCCTATGGCGTGCTCGGTCAGATTGCGCTGCCCGCGCACTTCATCCCATTGCGCCTTGGCCTCGGCCAGTTGATTCTGCGCGCGGGTAAGGTCCAGCTCCGACGCAATCTGCCCCTCATACCGGCTACGGGTCAGCTGCAACGCCTGGCTGAAATCCTCCAGTGAGCTGTTGAGAATCCGCGCCTGCGCATCCAACCCGTTGAGCTGCACGTACAACGTCGCCAACTGATGTTGCAGGCTCAAGCGCGCCACCGCCAAATCATCGCCGGACGCCTGTGCCTGCGCATCACCGGCCGCCACCTGGTTGCGGATTTTGCCCCACAGGTCCAGGTCGTAGCTCAGTGAAAACCCTGCGGTATTGCTGTTGTAGACCGACGGCTGCGTATCGCCTCGCAGTGGCCGCGAGTCCGATTGGCGCTGGCGCAACGGCTGCGCACTGGCGGTGATCTGCGGGAACAACCCCGCATGCAACTGGCTGGCATAGGCCTGGGACGCGTCGAAGTGCGCCAGTGCCGCCGCCAAATCCGGGTTGGCCTTGAGCAGTTGCTGTTGCAGGTCATTCAGGCGCGAATCGTGGTAGAGCGTCCACCACTCAGGCGCCAGTTGATCGGACGGTTGCGCGCTGTGCCAGGGGCCATCGCTGGTCTGTTCGCGGTAGCCGGCCGGCAAATCAACGCTCGGCACTTTGTAGGTCGGCGCCATCGAGCAGCCCTGCAACGCCAGCAGCATCAGCGCTGCCAGGGGTTTAAGCCTTAGGCGCATGCGCACCTCCGGCAGCATCGGCCAGTTGTACCGGGTCGCCTTCACGCAGGGCGTCCGGCGGGTTGTCGACCACGCGGTCGGCGGGTTTCAGGCCTTGGTCGATGACCAGGCGTTCGCCCAGGTCGAGGCCGATGTGAATGTCCTGCAGGTGCACGTGATTCTGCGCATCCAACACCGCCACTTGCGTGCCTTGGGCGCGGAAGATCAATGCGCTGGCGGGGATGCTCACGCCATGGGTATCCGCCGGAATCGGCAGGGTGGCTTCGGCGTAATCACCGGGCAGTAATTCGCCGTTGGGGTTGTCGGCCACGAACTGCGCGAGCAAGGTGCCCGAACGGCGGTCGATGGCGGTGGAATCACCGATCAGGTGCGCCTTGAAGTGTTCGCCGGGGTGCTCGGGCACGGTCAGCTCGGCTTCGAGGCCTGGGTGGATGACCGCCGCGTAGTTCTGCGGCACAGGCACATACAGGCGCAGTTGGTGGGTGTCGGCGATGTTGAACAGTTCCGGATCACTGTCGGTGTCGGCCTTGATCAACTGGCCGATATCGGTGTTGCGCGCGGTGATGGTGCCGGCGAATGGCGCGCGGATCGTCTTGTAGCTTTCCAGCGCGGACAGCCGCGCATAGTCGGCAGCGGCGGCTTCGGCGTTGGCTTTTGCGGCAGCGGCATTGGAGGTTTTTTCATCGGCCTCCTGGCGCGATACCGAATGGCTGGCGAGCAGGTTTTGCCAGCGGGTGGCGGTGGTTTCGGCCAGGCGTGCGTTGGCCTGTTCCTGTACCAGCCGGGCGTGGGTTTGCGCCAGTTGCTGGTCCAGGTCGGGGCTGTCGATCTCGGCGAGGATTTGCCCGGCTTTGACCTGGGTGCCGATGTCGGCTTTCCAGTCCTTCAAGTAGCCGCTGACACGGGCGTGAATCGGCGCCTTGCTCCAGGCTTCCAAGTGCGCCGGCAAGCGCAGGGTATCGCCAGCGACATTCTGCTGCGGTTGGAACACCATCACCTGCGGGATGGCGGCGGTTTCGGTCCAGGCGGTGACCGATTGTTCGTGCAGCGTGCGGGCATGCAGGCCGTTGGCGACCAACAGGGCGGCCAGGGTCAGGCCGCCGACACCCATGAGCATCAGACGCTTGCGCGAGGGTTTGTGATCAGACGACATGAGGCGTTTCTCCAGCAGTGGCGCGAGTAGGGTGACGGCCGTGGACCAGGCTGAAGACCACGGGGACAAACAACAGGGTGGCGGTGGTGGCGAGGATCAAGCCACCGATCACCGCACGGCCGAGCGGGGCGTTCTGCTCCTCGGAAATCGCCAGGGGCAACATGCCGATGATCATCGCCAGGGCGGTCATGCACACCGGGCGGAAGCGCGTGTAGCCGGCTTCCAGCGCGGCCTTCAGTGCATCACCATGTTCGGCCAGGCGTTCGCGGCAGAAACTCACCACCAGGATCGAGTTGGCCGTGGCCACGCCCATGCACAGGATCGCGCCGGTCAAGGCGGGCACCGACAACGAGGTGCCGCTGAGGAACAGCATCCACACGATCCCTGCCAGCGCCGCAGGCAAGGCGGTGATGATCACGAACGGATCGACCCAAGACTGGAAGTTGACCACGATCAGCAGGTAGATCAGCACTACCGCACCGAGCAGGCCAAGGCTCAAGCCGCTGAACGCTTCATGCAGCGCATCGATCTGTCCGTGCAGGCTGATCACTGCGCCTTTGGGGCGCATGGAGGCGGTGTCATCCAGCACTTTCTGCACATCACGGGCCACGCCGCCGAGATCGCGGCCTTGCACGTTGGCGTACAGGTCCAGGGTCGGTTCGATGTTGTAGTGGGTCACCACCGCCGGGCTTTGCACGCGGGAGATAGTGGCCACGCCGCCGAGGATCTGCGACTGGCCGTCGGCGCCGGTCACCGGCAGCGCTTCCAGCGAAGGCAGGCTGTCGAGGCGGTATTGCGGGGTGGCGGCGACGATGGAATAAGACACGCCGTTGGCCGGGTTGAGCCAGAAGGTCGGTGCCACTTGGGAACTGCCGGCGAGGGAGGCGACCATGCTGTTGGTCACGTCCCGCTCGGTGATGCCCAGGCCATTGGCGCGCAGGCGGTCGACGTTGACCTGCAAGGACGGGTAGCCGGTGGACTGCTGGATGCGCAGGTCGGCGATGCCCGGTACGTGTTGCAGGCGCCGTTCCAGTTCCACCGCATAGGCGCGGTTTTCTTCATCGCTGCGCCCGGAGATTTTCACGTCCAGAGGGGCTGGGGCGCCGAAGTTGAGGATCTGGCTGCTGATGTCTGCCGGCAGGAATGCGAAATGGCTGCCGGGGAAACTTTCTGGCAGGGCTTCACGCAATTTCTTTACGTAGTCGGCGGTGGGCGCGTGGTCTTTTTTCAGCGTGACCTGGATATCGCCGTCCTGCGGGCCGATGGTGCCGCTACTGCTGTAGGCCATGTCGATACCGCTGAGCGGGATGCCGATGTTGTCGACGATGGTGTCGAGTTCTTCGGCGGGAATCACTTCACGAATCCGCGCTTCGATACGGTCGAAGGCGGCGGCGCTTTCTTCGATGCGCGTGCCCAGTGGCAGGCGCACGTGCAGGGCCAAGGCGCCCGCGTCGGTGGCCGGGAAGAAGTCCTGGCCAAGGCTTGGCAGCAGCAGGAACGACGCCAGTACACAGGCCAGGAAGCCGACGATAAAACGCTTGCGATTGCCCAGGGCCAAGGTCAGCAGGCCGTGATAAGTGTCGCGGATGTTCGAGAAATGCCGCTCGAAACCCTGTTGGAAATTCAGCACCGATTGCAGCACGGCATTGCGCTGTTTCTGATGCTGCTCACCCTCGTGATGATTGATGAATTCATCTTCTGGGTGGTGCCCTGCACCTTGCTCCGGGGTGTGCGGCTTGAGCAGGAACATTGCCAGCGTCGGCACCAGCGTACGCGACAGAATGAAAGAGCTGGCCATGGCAAAGATCACCGCCAGGGCCATCGGCCGGAACAGATAACCGGCGATGCCTTGCAGCAAGAACATCGGCACGAAAACGATGCAAATACACAGCAGCGAGACGAACGCGGGGCCGACGATCTGTGCGGCGCCGTCGAGAATCGCGGTCTTCACCGCCTTGCCTTGTTCCAGGTGCCAGTTGATGTTTTCGATGGTCACCGTGGCGTCGTCCACCAGGATCCCCACCGCCAACGCCAGCCCGCCGAGGGTCATCACGTTGAGGGTTTGCCCGCTGACCGCCAGCAGCGCGATGGCCGACAGCACGGCCAGGGGAATCGAGGCGGCAATAATAATCGTGGAACGCCAGCTGCCGAGGAACAGCAGGATCATCGCACTGGTCAGCAGCGCGGCGATGATGCCTTCCTGGGCCACGCTGCCCACTGACTGTTTCACGAACACCGAGGCATCCCCCAGCAGCGAGGTCTTCAGCGACGGCGGCAGGGTTTCGTTGATGCGCGGCAGCATCTGGCGGATGCCGTCGATGATCGACAGGGTGGAGATGCTGCCGTTTTTCAATGCGGGCATGAGGACTGCGCGGTGGCCGTCGACGCGCACGATGTTGGTCTGCGGCGGCGAGCCGTCACGCACGTGGGCGACCTGGCCGATGGTGATCAAGGCTCCGTCGACCGTTTTGATCGGCAGGTCATTCAGCTCGTCGATGGCTTTGGGGCTGTTGTTGAGCAAGATGGTGTATTCGTTGGGACCGAGTTTGGCGGTGCCCACCGGGATGATCTGGTTCTGCAGCGCCAAGGCGTTGCCGACGTCCTGGGCCGATAAACCTTTGGCGGCCAGCGCCTGCGGGTCGAGGTCCAGGGTGATCTGGCGTTGCTTGCCGCCCATCGGTGTGGGCATGGCCAGGCCGGGCAGGGCGCTCAGGGGCAGGCGAATGTTGTTCTGCACCAGGTCGCGGATCTTGGCTTCCGAGAGGCTGGGGCTGGAGAACGCCATCTGCAAAATCGGCACCGTGGAGGCGCTGTAGTTGAGGATCAGCGGCGGCGTGATGCCCGGTGGCATCTGCTTGAGCACGGTTTGTGATACCGCCGTCACCTGGGCGTTGGCGGTGCGGATATCCACACCGGGTTGAAAGAAAATTTTAACAATGCCCATGCCGGGCAAGGATTGCGACTCGATATGCTCGATGTCGTTAACCGTGGTGCTCAGGGAGCGTTCATAGGTGTAGATCACCCGGCCAGCCATGGCGTCCGGCGACAGGCCGTTGTACTGCCAGACCACGGCGACCACAGG
Source organism: Pseudomonas sp. MYb541 (assembly GCF_037479595.1). Taxonomy (NCBI): domain Bacteria; kingdom Pseudomonadati; phylum Pseudomonadota; class Gammaproteobacteria; order Pseudomonadales; family Pseudomonadaceae; genus Pseudomonas; species Pseudomonas sp. MYb541. Next base: position 45,458 of record NZ_JBBGYS010000003.1, read on the forward strand.
TATGCCAATGTCCGGAAAAACGTCAGTGGGGGTACGCAGGGCCGCCATCGGCCCGATGATGCAGATGAATATGGCCAACACGATAAACGTGTACGGCTTTTGCAGTGCGGTCTTTACCAGCCCGAGCATGCGTGAAACCTCCGGAGGGAGCAGGATTGCAAACCCCGGCAGTCTTGCCCGACCCACCTAACACGCACCTTTCAGCCAGGTGAAGGAACATTTAGGAAGGGGCTGAAGATCGTTTCATCTGTATTCATTTGTTCTACAAAGGGTGGCTCCTCAAGCTTGTAGCCCATTGGACACATCGTCCCTATTTGTTGGAGCCCTGCCATGTCACTCAAACCCTTGTTATTGATCCCGGCCCTCGGTGCTGTGCTGTTGTTGTCGGCGTGCGCCGGTCCGATTCCCAAGGCCGACCCGAGCGAAGCGTGGATCGGTTTGAAAGAAGAAGCCCCTAACGACCTGATGGCCGAACGCGTGGACGGCAAGCGCGTGGATGACGGACGTTTCTTCGAGGTGACGCCGGGGGATCATCGCCTGGATGTGACGCTGTTTGAGGAGGAGCCAGGCGACGACAACCAGCAGGACTGCCAGGGTCGGGTCGAATACAAGGATTTCAAGGCGGGTGAGCACTACACCCTGGTGGAGTCGAGCCTGGGCACCACCGTGCGCGCATCCTTGATGGATGGTCGCGGCAAGGAGGTCGCGGCGACTCAGGACTTCAATTGCATGCCTGGCTAGGCGTGATGTACCGCCACCTTATGGGGTTTGGCGGGCGCAGCGGGTTTGACGTGGGGGTGATGGTGCCGACGGGTGATGCGCAACACCCCCCACAACATGGCGCCGGCTACCGCCAGCCAACCGCAGATCAACAGGACAATCGTTGTTGCAAGGCTCATTAGGGCCTCCTTTCGCCCCCAGGGGGCACACACAGTCTTCTCAATGGACAGTCTAGCTACCTGACGGTTGCCTGCTATTGACCAATGGTCGTGTCTGTCCAACTTCTTTGCTCTATCCGCGTCCTTTACTAAGCCTGCGGGCTATACCCACGTGGCAGAGCGTCCTATGATCAGGGCCCTTACCGGCAGTTGATCAAGAGAGTAGAAAATTGCGGTTACGGTCGAACCTGAAAACATCCTTGTTCCTCGCGTGTGCCCTGGGCCTTGCGGCGTGTTCCTCCACTCCGTCGAGACTGGCGGGCCTGCCGGAGCGCGTCGAGCTCAATGGCGTGCCGACCTTTCGCAGCGAGGCTTATCAGGGCGGTCCTACGTCTTTAGCCAGCATGCTGTCGCAACAAGGCATTGTCATGACACCTGGGCTATTGGATAAACCGCTGCATTTGCCGGGCGGCGAAGCGGACCTTGAGCGCAATATGCAGGTGCTGGCGCGCGAGTACGGGCTGATGGTGTACCCGCTGGACGCCAAGCTGACAGCGGTGCTGGCACAGGTGGCAGCGGGTTATCCAGTGATGGCGCGGATAGGTGGCGGGCTGTGGTCGGACGCGCACTACGTGGTCGTGGTGGGGTTCAATCAGCAGAAAAGTACGGTGTTGTTGCGCTCTGGCATGGATCGACGTTTGCTGATGAGCTTCAGCGACTTTGAGTCCAAATGGAAAAGCGCCGGCAGTTGGGCAATCCTCACTCAGCGCCCGAGCCAGTTGCCGGCGAATGTAGATGCACAACGTTGGCGCGACTCGGCGAATGCGACGGCCCAGGCCGGGCAGGAGCGGGCGGCGGCGCAGGCACTGAAGGTGTTGGCGGAACGCAAATAAAAAACGGCGCTATCAAAGCGCCGTTTTTTATATCGTTTAGCGACGGGCTTCCGCAGCGTTGGGGCGATTCTTCAGGTTCTTGTCGGCCTTGTAGCGCAACGCCACATCCGGCACCGAACCGCTCTTGCCGGTCTCGACCCAATTGCGGATACGGCTGGCATCGGCAAAGTGGGTGAATTTGCCGAAGGCATCCAGGATCACCAACGATACCGGGCGGTTGCCCATGCTGGTCACCAGCACCAGGCAGTGGCCGGCCTGGTTGGTGAAACCGGTCTTGGTCAGCTTGATGTCCCAATTGGCACGGTTGATCAGGTGGTCAGTGTTGGAGAAGCCCAGGGTATAGTTGGGCTTGCGGAACGACACGGTCTTTTCCTTGGTGGTGCTCAATTGGCTCAGCAGCGGGTAGTGACGCGCGGCGGCCAGCAGTTTGCTCAGGTCGCGGGCAGTGGACACGTTGTGGATCGACAGGCCAGTGGGTTCTACATAATGAGTGCTGGTCATGCCCAACGCCTTGGCCTTGGCGTTCATCGCCGCGATGAACGCTGCATAGCCACCCGGGTAGTGGTGGGCCAGGCTCGCGGCGGCGCGGTTTTCCGAGGACATCAGGGCGATCAGCAGCATTTCCTTACGCGGCATCTGGCTGCCGATCTTCACGCGGGAGAACACGCCTTTCATTTCCGGCGTGTCGGTGATGTTGATATCGATGTACTCATCCATGTTCTGCTTGGCTTCCAGCACGATCAGGCCAGTCATTAATTTGCTCACCGAAGCGATGGGCACTACCACGTCCGGGTTGCTGGAATAAATGACCTTGTTGGTCTGCAGGTCGACCAACATGGCGCTGCCAGAAGCGATTTGCAGCTTGGACGTATCACGCGGGGCCTGGGTGGTTTCGGCGGCGTGCGCAAAGGTGCCTGTGAAAGCGAAAAATAGGCTGACAATAGAAAGACGAATTTTCACGCGGATGAACTCGCTAAAAGTAAGGAAATACCGTTCTGGAACGGGTTGTATGACAAATGCCGTTACATTTTAGGAGTATGGATCAGAAAGCGATAGAGGCCTTTAAATAAAGGCCGTAAGCCGATGATTGGTTAGGGTTGTACCGATTTTGAACCCACCTTGGGGGGCTCAAGTAACAGAAGCGTTCCAAGGTCATTTTTTGCATTGACCGGATAGTGCGAGATGAGCGCCGCGTCATCGATCTTCGCCAGGGTTTGCGAAGAGGGGCCTATTCCTAGGTAAATGCACGGTAGAGGGGTCGCGAGTGCCCCAGCCATGAGCGCGTCGAGGTCGCTCTGCAGCAAGGTTTCGATCATGCCGGGCCCAGGCAAAGGCGAGGAGGTTTGCAGTTGCGCATGATAGATAGCCTGTCGTTGTGCCAGGATCAAGCAGTTACGCCCCTTGTAGGTTGCGCGTAGAAACGCCAGTTCGTTCGCTACCACAGAGTCCCTGGGCGTGTGGAAGTCGGAGAGGGTGTCGATGCCAGTTGTTACAAGGTTGCGACTCGAAAAGGCCAGGGTCACCGTGCCGAGGCTCACGAAGACAAGAAACGGGACAGCCAGCACGTTGGATAGGGCAGATGTAGAGCGTTTGCGGATTGATCGCAGGATCAAGTCTGTCAGCACCGCACCTGTTACCAGTGCGGGCCATAGCACCATCATCAGGCAGAAAATGTGTGAACGCCCCTGGTAGTAGGTGAACAGTCCAAGTCCCATCAGGGAGGTGCAGAAGAGCAAGTCATACACCGGCTTGTCGCTATGTCGCCGCCATGCCGAAAGCGCTGTGACGGCCGCCGCTGCATAAACAAGCAGAATGACTTGCCAGGGATGGAAGGTGAGGGGCATTGGCAGCATCATGAAACCCGCTCCGTAGAACAGTTTCTGGGACGCAAGGGCTTCCTGAATGCCGAGTGGGGCGCCAGCCTTGATTCGCAGGGTAATCATCAGGATACACAGGCTCAGCACTGCAAAAAGTGAAAAGCCGAGCGCGGGTAGCAGACTTTTCCATTTCGGGCGCTGACTAAAAAGAGGTTTCACCAAAAGCGTTGCGCCTATGGAAATCAGCACTGGAATTCCAGAATCTATGTTCCAGAAAACCGCGATACCTGAGGCTATTCCCAGCGCGCCAAGGCGCATGCGTGAAGGGCGGGAGCAGTAGTGTGCGAACAGGAGCAGCGACACGGCAGGGCAAATAAAGCGAATAGGGTAGTACTGCAGATAGATTTCCTGCGCGAATCCGTTCAGGTACAGAAACAGGCTTGTAGGTATTAGCAGGCACAGGAACGTCAATATCCTCAGGCCGTGGTTGCGTACGTGAAGGTGCAAGATCACGGCGAGGCAGACAAGGCCGACGAGCTGGAGCACTGCAAAAAAAGTGCTGACGGAGAAGACACTCACTCCGACAAGTTTGAAAAATGGGGCGATCAGTTCCGGGAATAAACCATATTGCGAAGGTAATTCGCTGAGTAACGTTTTGCCTGCGACGACTTGGGTCAGCGCATAGGTGGCGGCGTCATAGCTGACAGACCATTGGCTTGCGAGGGTGACCGTGTCAATGGAAGCCAACCTGTAAGGGGCTATCTGGAAGATGAAGGTCGCTATACAAGCCAGCGCAATGGTAAGCGCCATCGACGAGCGGCTTGGCTTGCCCCCGGTCCAATTCTGTACCAGCACGGCTATCGAGAGGACTACGGACAGCGCCAGCATGATCGTCCGGCTGGTACCCGACACGCTCTTGGGGAAGAACATCACGCTGGTGAAGTCCGAGGCGATGAATGGGCCTGCCAATACGAGGGATAGCAGGGCTAGCGTCAGGCCCGCGAGCCAGGGTGGCGGGTTGAAGCCTCGCAGGAACCTGAGCGCGGCAACCAGGCCAATTGGAGCCAGTGCGGCGAGAATTATGAAAACCGCGCGTTCAACTGGCTCGGGATTCAACTGAGAGGGGGTTGTTATGCGCTCGGCTGCAAAAACCGGCACCTGAACATTGCTTCCTATTTGGAAGTAGATTGCCAGCAGACTCAGCCCAACGGCAGCAAGCGTGACGAATGCGGCGAAAATAATCAGGGTAAGCCCTTGGCCGGGGATAGCATCGTGCCTTGCCTGCGTAACGCTGTTCTTGGTCATTATCAACGCGCCGGGGTCAAGCGAATCGGGAGGGGAAGGCAACTGGCCAATAAAAAGCCCTGCCGATGGCAGGGCTCTTTGTTGGAGCGCTTGTTAGCTGTGCAGGGTTTCTGCAGCGTATAACGTGTTTTCCAACAGGCAAGCACGCGTCATCGGGCCGACGCCGCCTGGCACTGGCGTGATCCAGCCGGCGCGGGGCAGGGCGGTTTCGTACACCACATCGCCCACCAGCTTGCCGTCGTCCTGACGGTTGATGCCCACGTCGATGACGATGGCGCCTTCCTTGATCCACTCGCCTTTGACCAGCCCCGGCTTGCCGGCAGCGACCACGACCAGGTCGGCGCGGCCGACGTGGCCGGCGAGGTCTTTGGTGAAGCGGTGGGTGACGGTCACGGTGCAGCCGGCCAACAACAGTTCCATGGCCATCGGGCGGCCAACGATGTTGGAGGCGCCGACGACCACGGCGTCGAGGCCGTACAGGTCGACACCGGTGCTTTCCAGCAGGGTCATGATGCCTTTCGGCGTGCACGGACGCAGCAGCGGGATACGCTGGGCCAGGCGGCCGACGTTATAAGGGTGGAAACCGTCGACGTCTTTGTCGGGGCGAATGCGCTCCAGTAGTTTTGAGGCGTCCAGATGCTCGGGCAATGGCAGTTGCAGCAGGATGCCATCGATCTTCGGGTCGTCGTTGAGGCTGTCGATCAGGTCGGTAAGGGCCTGCTGGGTGGTCTCGGAAGGCAAGTCGTAGGCCTTGGAAATAAAGCCGACCTCTTCACAGTCTTTACGCTTGTGCGAGACATAAACCTGAGAGGCAGGATCGCTGCCGACCAGGATCACCGCGAGGCCAGGCGTGCGCAGGCCCTGCTGGCTACGCTCGGTGACTCGTTTGGCGATCTGCTGGCGCAGGCTGGCGGCGATTGATTTGCCGTCGATAAGTTGTGCAGTCATTACGCGTGATTAACCATCGAGAGGGGGAAGAAAAGTGCGCGCATTCTCGCATGCCAAGACGTGAGGGCAAAGGCGCTTGGTCTGCAAATTGCCCTAACCCCTTAAATAAAATGAATTTTTTTCAAAAAAGATTTGACGGGTTTCGAGGGCGTCTATACTATTCGTCGCACTTGTCGGGCACAGCCTAGCACTGGTTAAGAAGGTCGAGCAGAATAGCGTGTTGTTCTGCAAGGCTGGAAGCACTTAGTTTGTAATCCTCAAAGAGTACAGATTAATCAGGCGCCCGTAGCTCAGCTGGATAGAGCATCCGCCTTCTAAGCGGATGGTCGCAGGTTCGAGTCCTGCCGGGTGCGCCATTAGGCAGCTTTGGCACAAGTAGCGCTATATGGTGGGCGTAGCTCAGTTGGTAGAGCACGGGATTGTGACTCCCGTTGTCGAGGGTTCGATCCCCTTCGTCCACCCCATATTTTAAAAGGCGCCAGATTAATCGTCTGGCGCCTTTGCTTTAAGAGCTTCAAGCGCGGATGTGGTGGAATTGGTAGACACACTGGATTTAGGTTCCAGCGCCGCGAGGCGTAAGAGTTCGAGTCTCTTCATCCGCACCAAATAAAGCTTGGCCCCGTCGAAAGGCAGGGCAGGGCTCAACAAAGAAGTGGTTTGGTTTCTTTGTTAACGCAATATGGTGGGCGTAGCTCAGTTGGTAGAGCACGGGATTGTGACTCCCGTTGTCGAGGGTTCGATCCCCTTCGTCCACCCCATATTCGAAAGGCGCCAGATTTAACAGTCTGGCGCCTTTTTTGGTTTTAGCGGTTCGAAATATCCAGCGCCTGCAGGTGATGGGGTGCGACGGCGGGGCGTTTCATCGTATTTGTGTATCTCGATGATGCTGCGCTGCCAGCCAGTCCTGTTTGCGGGGTTGGCCGTCAGGGCGATGGATGACGACTTCTTCTATATATAGAAGGGGCGGCGCAGAGCCCTGGCGTGATGGGTTGTATTTGTCACCGGGGCGAAGTGCATCCGTGCCTTCGTACCGATAAATTGCCGGCTGTTTTCGGGCGTATTTGCAGTAGGGTGACTTCTTGAGTTTGACCCACTAGAATGCATGCCCTTGATTGGGGTCGGAAATGGCCGGCTAACGTCTGTGCAACGAGGAATATCCATGCAAGTTTCTGTTGAAAATACTACTGCTATCGAGCGTCGCCTGAGCATCACCGTGCCGGCCGAGCGTATCGAGACTGCGGTCAACAAGCGTCTGCAGCAGACTGCCCAGAAGGCCAAGATCGCTGGTTTCCGTCCAGGCAAAGTGCCAATGAGCGAAATCAAGCGCCGTTTTGGTGCCGATGCGCGCCAGGAAGCTGTCGGTGACGTGATCCAGGCTTCTTTCTATGAAGCTGTTGTTGAGCACAAGCTGAACCCAGCAGGTTCGCCGTCGATTGAGCCTAAGTCCCTGGAAGCTGGCAAGGACCTGGAATACGTTGCCGTATTCGAAGTGTTCCCTGAATTTGAAGTGGCCGGTTTCGAAGGTATCGAAATCGAGCGTCTGAGCGCTGAAGTGGCTGATTCGGACCTGGACAACATGCTGGAAATCCTGCGCAAGCAGAACACCCGTTTCGAAGTGGCCGACCGTGCTGCCCAGAACGAAGACCAACTGAACATCGATTTCGTTGGCAAGGTTGACGGCGAAGTCTTCGCTGGCGGCTCCGCCAAGGGTACTCAGCTGGTGCTGGGTTCCAACCGCATGATCCCTGGTTTCGAAGATGGCCTGGTTGGCGCCAAAGCCGGCGAAGAGCGCGTTCTGAACCTGACTTTCCCTGCTGACTACCAGAACCTGGACCTGGCTGGCAAAGCCGCCGAGTTCACCGTGACCGTCAACAGTGTTTCCGAGCCTAAGCTGCCAGAGCTGAACGAAGAGTTCTTCGCTCAATTCGGCATCAAGGAAACCGGCATCGAGGGCTTCCGCACCGAAGTTCGCAAGAACATGGAGCGCGAGCTGCGTCAAGCCATCAAGTCCAAGGTCAAGAACCAGGTCATGGACGGTCTGCTGGCCGCCAACCCGATCGAAGTGCCCAAGGCCCTGCTGTCCAACGAAGTGGATCGCCTGCGCGTACAAGCTGTTCAGCAGTTTGGTGGCAACATCAAGCCTGACCAACTGCCAGCCGAGCTGTTCGAAGAACAAGCCAAGCGCCGCGTCGTGCTGGGTCTGATCGTGGCTGAAGTGGTCAAGCAGTTCGACCTCAAGCCTGACGAAGATCGCGTTCGCGAAATGATCCAGGAAATGGCTTCGGCCTACCAGGAGCCTGAGCAGGTCGTGGCTTGGTACTACAAGAACGATCAGCAACTGAACGAAGTGCGTTCGGTTGTGCTGGAAGAACAAGTTGTGGATACTGTTCTGCAGAAGGCTAAGGTGACCGATAAAGCGGTCTCTTACGAAGAAGCAGTCAAACCGGCGGAAGCAGCACAAGCCGACTGATTGCCCAACTCGTTGGAAATACAACCATAAGCCAGCCTCGCGCTGGCTTATGCGTTTTCAAGACATGACTATTTGGGAGTAACTGCAGAGCATGTTCCGTAATTCCTATATTCAGCAGAACTCTGATATCCAGGCCGCTGGCGGCCTGGTCCCGATGGTTGTCGAGCAGTCCGCTCGTGGCGAACGCGCCTACGACATCTACTCGCGCCTGCTCAAGGAGCGAGTGATCTTTCTGGTGGGCCCGGTAGAGGACTACATGGCCAACCTGATCTGTGCGCAGCTGCTGTTCCTTGAAGCGGAAAACCCGGACAAGGACATCCATCTCTACATCAACTCCCCAGGCGGCTCGGTCACTGCAGGCATGTCGATTTACGACACCATGCAGTTCATCAAGCCGAACGTGTCGACCACCTGCATTGGCCAAGCCTGCAGCATGGGCGCATTCCTGCTGACCGCCGGTGCCGAAGGCAAGCGTTTCTGCCTGCCGAACTCGCGTGTGATGATTCACCAGCCACTGGGCGGTTTCCAGGGCCAGGCGTCGGACATCGAAATCCACGCCAAGGAAATCCTGTTTATTCGCGAGCGCCTCAATACGTTGATGGCCAAGCACAGCGGGCACACCTTGGAAGAAATCGAGCGCGATACCAACCGCGACAACTTCATGAGTGCCGAAGCTGCGAAAGCATACGGGTTGATCGACGACGTGATCAGCCAGCGCCCCGCTTAATATAAGCTGCTCAAAATAGGGCTGGTCGGCATGTCCGACCACTGGCGGGCTTGAAAAAGCCCGCATAAGCCTTCATCTTGTGTTGCAAGCCTATCGGATTTGGATCGAACGAATGACTGACACCCGCAACGGCGAGGACAACGGCAAGCTGCTCTATTGCTCCTTCTGTGGCAAAAGCCAGCATGAAGTGCGCAAATTGATTGCCGGCCCCTCGGTCTTTATCTGCGACGAGTGCGTCGACCTGTGCAATGACATCATCCGTGAGGAGGTGCAGGAAGCCCAGGCCGAAAGCAGCGCGCATAAATTGCCTTCGCCCAAAGAAATCAGCGGCATCCTTGACCAGTACGTGATTGGTCAAGAGCGTGCAAAGAAGGTTCTGGCCGTAGCGGTGTACAACCACTACAAGCGCTTGAACCAGCGTGACAAGAAAGGCGACGAAGTTGAACTCGGCAAGAGCAACATCTTGCTGATCGGTCCTACAGGCTCGGGTAAGACCCTGCTTGCAGAAACCCTCGCTCGCCTGCTGAACGTTCCGTTCACCATCGCCGACGCTACCACCCTCACCGAGGCTGGCTACGTGGGTGAAGATGTCGAGAACATCATTCAGAAACTGCTCCAGAAGTGCGACTACGACGTAGAGAAAGCCCAGATGGGTATTGTCTACATCGACGAAATCGACAAGATTTCACGCAAGTCGGACAACCCGTCGATCACCCGGGACGTTTCCGGTGAAGGCGTGCAGCAGGCCCTGTTGAAACTGATCGAAGGTACGGTCGCTTCCGTTCCGCCACAAGGTGGTCGCAAGCATCCGCAGCAGGAATTCCTTCAGGTTGATACGCGTAACATCCTGTTTATCTGTGGTGGTGCGTTCTCCGGTCTGGAAAAAGTCATCCAGCAGCGTTCGACCCGCGGCGGCATCGGCTTCAGTGCCGAAGTGCGCAGCAAGGAAGAAGGCAAGAAGGTTGGCGAGTCCCTGCGTGAAGTCGAGCCTGACGATCTGGTCAAGTTCGGTCTGATCCCGGAATTCGTGGGCCGTCTGCCGGTCCTGGCCACGTTGGACGAGCTGGATGAGGCTGCTTTGATCCAGATCCTCACCGAGCCGAAAAACGCCCTGACCAAGCAATACGCCAAGCTGTTCGAGATGGAAGGTGTAGACCTCGAGTTCCGCACCGACGCCCTCAAATCGGTGGCCAAGCGGGCACTGGAGCGCAAGACCGGTGCACGTGGCCTGCGTTCGATTCTTGAAGGCGTGCTGCTCGACACCATGTACGAAATCCCCTCGCAGTCCGAGGTGAGTAAAGTGGTGATCGACGAAAGCGTTATAGAAGGTAAGTCCAAGCCACTGTATATCTACGAAAACAGTGAGCCGGCTGCCAAGGCTGCGCCCGACGCGTAAGCGTTTCGCAGTTTCGGTATAAACAAGGGGCCTCCAGGGGCCCCTTTGTTTTTACGGCGTTTTTTACCCCAAAGCGTTTACTGCGTTTAACTGCTGGCAATAAGCTTGTTTTTTTTGCATGCAGCCCCCATCTTGGTTTCAAGCTTATTTTTCATCTGTCATAGAGGCGAAATCATGAAGACCACCATCGAATTGCCTCTCCTGCCGTTGCGTGATGTCGTCGTCTATCCGCACATGGTTATCCCGCTGTTTGTGGGGCGCGAGAAGTCTATCGAAGCCCTCGAGGCCGCGATGACGGGCGACAAGCAAATCCTGCTGTTGGCCCAGAAGAATCCTGCTGACGATGATCCAGGCGAAGACGCCCTGTATCGTGTCGGCACCATTGCTACCGTACTGCAACTGCTCAAGCTGCCTGATGGCACCGTCAAGGTGCTGGTGGAAGGTGAGCAGCGTGGTGCGGTCGAGCGCTTTATGGAGGTGGACGGCCACCTGCGCGCCGAAGTGGCGCTGATCGACGAAGTCGAGGCCCCTGAGCGCGAATCCGAAGTGTTTGTACGCAGCCTGCTTTCGCAATTCGAGCAGTATGTGCAGTTGGGCAAGAAAGTCCCGGCTGAAGTCCTGTCTTCCCTCAACAGCATCGATGAGCCAAGTCGCCTGGTCGACACCATGGCCGCGCACATGGCGCTGAAGATCGAGCAGAAGCAAGACATCCTCGAAATCATCGACCTGTCGGCGCGTGTCGAGCACGTGCTGGCGCTGCTGGATGCCGAAATCGACCTGTTGCAGGTTGAGAAGCGCATCCGTGGTCGCGTGAAGAAACAAATGGAGCGCAGCCAGCGCGAGTACTACCTGAATGAGCAGATGAAGGCCATTCAGAAAGAACTCGGCGACAGCGAGGAAGGCCACAACGAAATCGAAGAGCTGAAAAAGCGCATCGACGCCGCCGGCCTGCCGAAAGACGCCTTGACCAAAGCCACTGCTGAGTTGAACAAGCTCAAGCAGATGTCGCCGATGTCGGCCGAAGCCACCGTGGTGCGCTCCTACATCGACTGGCTGGTGCAAGTGCCGTGGAAGGCCCAGACCAAAGTGCGCCTGGACCTGGCGCGCGCTGAGGACATCCTTGACGCCGACCACTATGGCCTCGAAGAAGTCAAAGAACGCATCCTCGAGTACCTTGCCGTGCAAAAGCGCGTGAAGAAGATTCGGGGTCCGGTGTTGTGCCTGGTGGGTCCGCCTGGCGTGGGTAAAACCTCGCTGGCTGAGTCGATTGCCAACGCCACCAACCGCAAATTCGTGCGCATGGCCCTCGGTGGTGTGCGTGATGAAGCGGAAATCCGTGGTCATCGCCGCACTTACATCGGTTCGATGCCAGGAAGATTGATTCAAAAGATGACAAAGGTGGGCGTGCGCAACCCGCTGTTCCTGCTCGATGAAATCGACAAAATGGGCAGCGACATGCGTGGCGATCCGGCCTCTGCCTTGCTGGAAGTGCTCGACCCCGAGCAGAACCACAATTTCAACGACCATTACCTGGAGGTCGACTACGACCTGTCCGACGTAATGTTCCTGTGCACCTCCAACTCCATGAACATCCCGCCGGCGCTGCTGGACCGGATGGAAGTGATTCGTCTGCCGGGTTACACCGAAGACGAGAAGATCAACATCGCCGTCAAATACCTCGCGCCCAAGCAGATTTCGGCCAACGGCCTGAAGAAGGGCGAGATCGAATTTGAGGTCGAGACGATCCGCGATATCGTGCGCTACTACACCCGCGAGGCCGGTGTACGGGGCCTGGAGCGCCAGATAGCGAAGATCTGCCGTAAGGCGGTCAAAGAGCATGCACTGGAAAAACGCTTCTCGGTGAAGGTCACGGCCGATTCCCTGGAGCACTTCCTGGGCGTGAAGAAATTCCGCTATGGCCTGGCCGAGCAGCAGGATCAGGTAGGGCAGGTGACTGGCCTGGCGTGGACTCAGGTGGGCGGCGAATTGCTGACCATCGAAGCCGCGGTGATCCCTGGCAAAGGCCAACTGATCAAGACGGGTTCCCTGGGTGACGTGATGGTTGAATCCATCACTGCCGCGCAGACCGTGGTGCGCAGCCGCGCCAAGAGCCTGGGGATCCCCCTGGACTTCCATGAGAAGCACGACACCCATATCCACATGCCGGAAGGGGCGACCCCGAAAGACGGCCCTAGCGCTGGCGTAGGTATGTGTACGGCCTTGGTGTCGGCATTGACTGGCATTCCAGTGCGCGCCGATGTCGCCATGACGGGGGAAATCACCCTGCGTGGCCAGGTATTGGCCATCGGTGGTCTGAAAGAGAAATTGCTTGCTGCACACCGCGGTGGTATCAAGACGGTGATCATTCCTGAAGAGAATGTTCGCGACTTGAAGGAAATTCCAGACAATATCAAGCAAGATCTGCAGATTAAACCGGTTAAATGGATTGACGAGGTCCTGCAAATTGCGCTGCAATACGCGCCGGAGCCCTTGCCGGATGTGGCTCCGGAGATAGTTTCCAAGGACGAAAAACGTGAGTCTGATTCCAAGGAAAGAATTAGCACGCATTAATGTGTTAAAGCCTGGGGGCTTCCTTGACAGCTTTTTAGAGCCCTTGTTATAAAGCGGCTCTTAAGTGTCTGTAGGCCATTCAGCACTGGTTTTTGCTTTCACCAAAAAACTTAGAATCATACTCAATAGATATATAAGGGGACTTAGAGTGAACAAGTCGGAACTGATTGATGCTATCGCTGCATCCGCTGATATCCCGAAAGCTGCTGCTGGCCGTGCGCTGGATGCAGTAATCGAATCCGTCACTGGCGCTCTGAAGGCCGGCGACTCCGTGGTACTGGTAGGCTTCGGTACTTTCTCTGTGACTGACCGCCCAGCTCGCACTGGCCGTAACCCACAGACTGGCAAAGCACTGCAGATCGCTGCTGCCAAGAAACCAGGTTTCAAAGCCGGTAAAGCCCTGAAAGAAGCCGTTAACTAAGCTTCGATACAGCCTTTACCTACCCAGGTCGAACCCAGGTTCAACCTGGGAGCGGAGCGGCAGCAGACCCGTGTATGCATCGGGTCGCCAAGCCGGGGGGAGAACCAAAGCCCTCGTCCGCTCCGCCAGTTGCGAGAAGGCGCATCCTTGGATGCGCCTTTCTTATATCCGTACTCTACCCACGCTCCACGGTTGCCAATTTCTGAAGTTCAACCGTTTCTGGGGGACGCATGCTGCAAAATATCAGGGACAATTCACAAGGCTGGATTGCCAAGACCATTATCGGGATCATCGTCGCATTGATGGCGTTCACCGGTATCGAGGCCATTTTCCAGGCTTCGGGTAACAGTAAGCAGGACGTGGCCAAGGTCAACGGTGAAGAAATCACCCAGACCGAGCTGAGCCAGGCCGTCGACATGCAACGTCGCCAGCTGATGCAACAGCTGGGCAAGGATTTCGATGCTTCCCTGCTGGACGAAAAACTGCTGCGCGAAGCGGCCCTCAAGGGCCTGATCGATCGCAAGCTGCTGCTGCAAGGCGCCGCCGATTCCAAGTTTGGCTTCTCTGAAGCCGCGCTTGACCAAGTGATCCTGCAGACGCCGGAATTCCAGGTGGACGGCAAGTTCAGCGCCGAACGCTTTGACCAGGTGATCCGTCAACTCGGCTACAGCCGTATGCAATTCCGTCAGATGCTGACCCAGGAAATGCTGATCGGCCAGGTTCGCGCAGGTATTGCCGGCAGCGGTTTCGTCACCGATTCCGAAGTGCTGGCATTTGCGCGTCTGGAAAAACAGACCCGCGACTTCGCCACCGTCAACATCAAGGCCAACCCTGCCGCGGTGAAACTCACCGACGATGAGGTCAAGGCTTACTACGACCAGCACGCCAAAGAGTTCATGACTCCGGACCAGGTGGTCATCGATTATCTGGAACTGAAGAAGTCTTCCTTCTTCGACCAGGTCAGCGTGAAGGACGAGGAGCTGCAGGCGGCCTACCAGAAAGAAACCGCAAACCTCGCTGAACAGCGTCGTGCCGCGCACATTCTGATTGAAGTCAACGACAAGGTCACCGACGCGCAAGCCAAGGCCAAGATCGAGGAGATCCAGGCACGCCTGGCCAAGGGTGAGAAGTTCGAAGCCCTGGCCAAGGAGTTCTCCCAGGATCCGGGTTCGGCCAACAGTGGCGGCGACCTCGGCTTTGCCGGCCCAGGCGTCTACGACCCGGACTTCGAAACCGCCTTGTACGCGTTGAACAAAGACCAGGTCTCGGCACCGGTGCGCAGCACCTTCGGTTGGCATCTGATCAAGCTGTTGGGCGTTGAGGCACCGCAAGTGCCGACGTTTGCCAGCCTGAAAGACAAGCTGACCAAAGAGCTGAAAACCCAACAGGTTGAGCAGCGTTTTGTTGAAGCGACCAAGCAATTGGAAGATGCGGCATTCGAAGCCTCCGACCTGGCCCAGCCGGCGTCCGACCTGAAGCTGACCGTTCACACCTCCGCGCCGTTTGGCCGTGACGGTGGCGAAGGTGTTGCGGCCAACCGTGCCGTGGTCACTGCTGCGTTCAGCCCGGAGGTGTTGGATGAAGGTGCCAACAGCACCGCCATCGAGTTGGACCCGGAAACCATCATCGTGCTGCGTGCCAAAGAGCACCTGAAGCCTGCGCAATTGCCGCTGGAAAGCGTCAATGCGGCGATTCGCACGCAGATGGCCAAGGAGCGCGCCAGCGCGGCTGCCAAGGCTCATGCTGACGAGCTGATCGCCAGCCTGCGTGATGGCAAGACCCCGCTGAACCAGCCGGTCGACGGCCAGGCGTGGAAGGTCACTGAAGCGGCTACCCGTAGCCAGGAAGCGATCGACCCTGCCGTGCTGCAAGCTTTGTTCCGCATGCCCAAGCCTGCGGCCAAGGACAAGCCGACCTTCACCACTGTGAGCCTGGCGGATGGTAGCCTGGTGATCGTGCGCTTGAACGGCGTCAACGAAGCCGCGGCCCCAACGGACGAAGAAAAGGCGCAATACCGCCGCTTCCTCGCCTCCCGTGTCGGTCAGCAGGACTTCGCGGCGTACCGCAAGCAGTTGGAAACCAAGGCTGACATCAAGAAGTTCTGATGTCGGTTTAAACAAGAAGCCCCCGGCCTGAAAAGACCGGGGGCTTTTTTATGGGCGCTGGAGTGGGCTGCTCGCTTGTGAGGCCCCCGTCGTCCTGCTCCTTTTCAGTCTGCCTGCGGCGACTTTTAGCAGACGCTGGAAGTTCGGGCATTGGCCATGGTCAGTCGCGGGGCACTCTGCAGCGTGGCGCAATCCGAGGCTCATCGCTTTCAGGCGCTTGATGGTCGCGTCTATGCTGTCGGCCTTGTCCAGCAACAGCTGCCTGTCCACCTGCAATGGGCCCTCGAAGGGGAGCATGCTGCGGATCTCGTCCAGGGACAGGCCGCCAGCTTGCCCAAGGGCAATCAGCGCCAACTGATCGAGCACATCGGGTTTGAAGTGCCGTCGTTCGCCGGGTGCGCTGGTCGCGGCGATCAACCCGGTCTTTTCATAGAACCGCACGGTGGAAGAGGGTAGTCCGGTACGTCGGGCCACTTCTGAGATATCCATGATGCATCCCTTGACTTGAAGTTGACTTCAACTTCTATCCTGCCTGTGAACGAGAGTCTCATCAATCAGAGGGCAGGCAATGTTGTCGATGGCAGAAGGCGTCAGGTTGGTATTGGTCGGAGTGGGTGCGACCGTCGTGATGGACGTGTGGTCGCTGCTCCTGAAAACCTTGGGAGTTGCGACGCTAGACTACGCCATGGTGGGTCGATGGGCGGGCCACCTTGGTCGTGGCACGTTCGCCCATGCCAGTATCGGCAAGGCGACGCCGGTACGTGGGGAAGCCTCCTTGGGGTGGGTGATTCACTATGCCGTCGGCATCGCCTTTGCGGCGCTGCTGGTGGGCCTCTACGGCGTGCAATGGTTGCATGTGCCTACGTGGTGGCCTGCGCTGATAGTGGGCACGGTCACGGTGGTGATTCCTTACTTCGTCCTGCAGCCGGCCATGGGCGCGGGTGTGGCGGCGTCTCGCACGGCCACGCCTTGGAGAAATCGCCTGCGAAGCTTGGTGTCTCATGGCGTGTTTGGTGGCGGTTTGTACCTTTCGGCTGCGACGCTTGCGCAAACAGTGGGGTAGGTAAGGCAGCAGTACTGTGCGATGAGGACTTGTATCCAGTTGTGTTTAACAGGGATGCTGGAGGGCCACTGACGAAGGAGTGTTCAAACATGTGGACTCAAGGAAGCGACAGTTTGGCGATCCGCCGTGCCAGCGCGAAGGACGCTGTGGCCGTATTGCAGGTGTTCGACGAGGTGATTGCCTGGTTTGTCGCCATCGGCAACCATGGCCAATGGGGCACTGAGCCCTGGTCGACGTCGCCCCGGCGCGTCGTGCAGGTGACTGAAGCTTGCGCATTGCCCGGCGCTTGGGTCGTGGAAGGCCCTGACGGGCGCATTCACGCAGCATTGGTCCTGGGTGAGCCTATGCCCTATGTGCCTGCGGCAACTGAGCCGGAGGTGTACGTGCGTCTGCTGATCGCCGCACGCGATAGCGGTGTACGTGGCCTGGGCCGGCGTCTCATGGCTTTCGCCGATGAGCGCGCCCGTGCCTTGGGAGTGCAGCGTTTGCGGGTAGATTGCTACGGTGGTGGGAGCGGCGATCTGGTGCGGTTTTATGAGTCTTGTGGGTATGAGCGCCTCTCAACGTTCGACGTGGAGGGGTGGCCGGGCCAGTTATTGGGGCGCAGTCTTTAGCGCACCGGCAAAGGCCAGCAACATCAGCAGCATGACTGCCCAGGCAAATGCGCCGACGCCCCAACCCTGCAGCAACACCCCGCCTGCCACGCCGCCGCCCGCTATGCCCAGGTTCCAGAAGGTCACCAGCATCGATTGCGCGGCATCGGCCGATTTGCCCGCCGATTGGGCCAGTGCCGTTTGCAGCAATGCGGGCAACCCGCCGAACGCCAGGCCCCATAACGCCACGGCGACGTAGATGACCGCTGGCAGGTTGATCCAGAACGCCAGCGCCAAGGCAATCAGGCCAAACATCGCGCAACTGATCAGCAGCAGCACGCGCAGCCATCGATCAATCAGCACGCCAGCCAGCCATATGCTCAATAACGCCGCAAGGCCGAACACCAGCAGCACCTGGTCGATATCGACAGCCATTCCTGCTGGCGCCAGCAGCGGCGCGATGTAGGTGTAGAGAATGTTATGGGCCAGTACGTAGGTGAACGTCACCCATAGCACCGGACGAATGCCCGGCAACTTCAGCACTTGATGCAATCCCAAGCGTTTTCCTGCCGGTTCGCCTGCGAAGTCTGGGAGTTGCCAGCGCGCCCATACCAACAGCACCAGCGTCAGTCCGGTCATGATCGCAAAGCTCAGGCGCCAGCCAACGGCGGCCCCGAGGAAGGTGCCTGCGGGTACACCCAGCGACAGCGCCAGCGGTGCGCCAAGCATGGCCACTGCAATTGCCCGGCCTTGCAGGTGTGGCGCAACCATCCGGCTGGCATAACCGGCCAGCAGCGCCCACAGCAGGCCGGCAAATACACCGGCAAAAAAGCGCGCCACCAGGGTCAGCCCGTAGTGACTGGAAACGGCGGTCACGCTGTTGACCAAGGCGAAGCCGCCGATGGCCAGCAGTAGCAAGGGGCGACGTCGCCAGCCTCGGGTCAACAGCGTCAGTGGAATGGCCGCCAGCAGTGACCCCAGTGCGTACAGCGTGACCATTTGACCGACCAGTGCGGGCGATACGGCCAGTCCTTCGCCTATTTGCGGTAGGAGCCCGGCGGGCATGGCTTCGGTGAGGATAGTGATGAAGCCGGCGCTGGCCAGGGCAAGCAGACCGCCCAGCGGCAGTGTTTCGGGTCGGGCGTTTACGGGGGAATCGGTGAGGGCAGTCATCGTGCTCTGTCCATGCAAGAGGGCAAGGCGCCAGAGTAGGGGGCTGTGTCTGGCGGAAAAACAGGCTAAGGTTCCGAACTTATCGGACTTGAATGTCCGCAATCATCGAGGACCCTTTCATGGACAGCCTGGGCAGCCTTTCCGTATTCGTGCAGGTCGCGGAGACCCGCAGCTTCACCGCCGCCGGGCGGGTGCTGGGCGTATCGTCTTCGGCCATCGGCAAAAGCATCGCGCGGATGGAAGAGCGCCTGGGTGTGCGGTTGTTTCACCGCAGCACCCGCAGCATCACCTTGACCAGCGAAGGCGCGCTGTTCCTTGAGCGCTCGCGACGCATCCTGGCCGAGGTCGAAGCCGCCGAGCGAGAGTTGAGCGAAGCCAGCGCCACCCCTCGGGGCAAGTTGCGTATCAGCCTGCCGCAAGTGCGTGGCTTGCTGATGCCGGTGCTCAGCGATTTCATGCGCGCCTACCCGGACATCGAGCTGGATGTGGATTTTTCCGACCGCATGGTGGACGTGATCGAGGAAGGGTTCGACGCGGTGATTCGCACCGGCAAGCCAGAAGATTCGCGGCTGATGGCCCGTCATCTGGGGCATTACCAGTTGGTGCTGGTGGGCACGCCGGGCTATTTTCGCGAATATGGCACTCCGCTACAGCCGCAGCACTTGCGCGAGCATGCCTGCCTGCGCCACAAGTTCTGCGCGACCGGCAAGCTGGAACCTTGGCCATTGCGGCTTGCACCGGGTGCCGCCGAGCCCATCTTGCGTGCGCCGTTGGTAAGTACCACCATCGAGTCCCTCAACCACGTGGTGCACGAAGGCTTGGGCATTGCCTGCTTGCCGGACTACATGGTCAACCAAGCCGTGCGCGAGGGACGCCTGCAAAGGGTGCTGGATGATTATCTGGAGCACCGCGGCAGTTTCTGGATGCTCTGGCCATCCAGTCGCCACGCTTCGGCCAAACTGCGCGTGTTTATTGATCATATGTGTGCCGGGCTGTTTCCTACGGGCAGTGTCGTGTAAGGCAGTGACGTTTTACCGACAGGAATGCGCGCGCCAAGGCCGTGTTCTGTTGCACAATACCGCCCGGACCGTTTTCCTCAGGATTTTCAATGTCGACATCATTTCACTTGCGTAGCCTCGGGCTGGCGCTGGTGCTGGCGGGCGCCGCGGGCTGCTCGTCACCCAAGACCGCCATTTATGAACATGAGAATTTCGACGACTCCGGCACGTTTTCCAGGGATTACCCGGTCACGGACGTCGCAGCGTGTGAAGCCGCGCGGCGTGCCTTGCTGAGCCAGGGCTACATCATCACCAGCAGCGACCCGAAACTGGTGGTGGGCAACAAGAGCTTCCAGCAGACCGGTGAGACCCACTTGCAGATCAGCTTCAATGTGGTGTGTGCCGATGATGGCAAAGGCACCCACCATTCGACGATGTTCGCCAACGCCTTGCAGGATCGCTACGCGCTGAAGAAGGTCAACAACTCCGCGAGCCTGGGTGTGGGCGTGCTGGGCTCGGTGTCGATGCCGATCGGCTCCACCGATGACTCCATGGTGAAAGTGGCGAGCGAGACCGTGTCCGCGCCGAAGTTCTACGAGCGTTACTTTGCGCTGGTGGATGTGTTCCTGCCGCAAGAGGTGAAAAAGGCCGAGAACATTCCTGAGAAGCCCAAGGCTGAGCTTGGCGTGCCGGAGCCTAAGGCCGCACCCGTCGCCGAGCCCGTCGCCGAGAAAGTCGAGCCGCCGAAGGAAGAGCCCACTGTGTCACAGCCGGTGGCACCTCCTGTCGAGGCTGCGCCGATTGCACCGCAGGCCGAGCCTGCACCTGCGCCAACCAATCCCGAGCTGCCACCGCCGACAGAAGCCATTCCGCCGCTGCCGACGCCTGCGCAGTAACTCAGACCGCTACGGGATTCGCCTTGTCGACGTTGATCCCGTAGCGGCTGATGGCTTCACTGACTTTTTCACGCCCTATGACGCCGTCATCCGCCAGTGCCTTCAAGGCCGCCAGTACGATGAAGTGCCGGTCCACTTCAAAGAACGCCCGCAGGGTTTCACGGGTATCCGATTGCCCGAAGCCGTCCGTGCCCAGCGCTACAAAACGCCGACCGGGAATGAAGGCGCGGATCTGATCGGCGAAGAGCTTCATGTAGTCGGTCGCCACCACCACCGGCCCGGTTTGCCCGGCCAGGCATTGCTCCACATAGCTCATTCGTGGCTCGCTATCCGGGTGTAGCAGGTTCCAGCGCTCCACCTCTTGCCCCTCACGGCGCAATTCGGTGAGGCTGGTTGCGCTCCATACATTGCTGCGCACGCCGAAGTCCTTTTCCAGCAGGTCAGCCGCAGCCATCACCTCGCGCAGGATTGAGCCACTGCCCATCAGTTGCACCTGCGCCTGGTTGCTTCCACTCAGCCGGTACATCCCCTTGAGAATGCCGTCTTCCACCCCTTCTGGCATTACCGGGTGCGGGTAGTTTTCGTTGAGCAGGGTGATGTAGTAGTAGATGTCCTCCTGTTGCACATACATGCGCCGCATGCCCTCGTGAATGATCACTGCCAACTCGTAGGCAAACGTCGGGTCGTAGGACACGCAGCACGGGATAACCGACGACAGGATGTGACTGTGCCCATCGTCGTGCTGCAAGCCTTCACCCATCAGCGTGGTGCGTCCGGCCGTAGCGCCCAGCAGGAAACCACGCGCACGCGCATCGCCTGCCGCCCAGGCGAGGTCGCCGACCCGCTGGAAGCCGAACATCGAATAGAAAATATAGAACGGCACCGTCATCAGGCCGTGGTTGCTGTAGGACGTACTGGCCGCAATCCATGAGGAAATGGCGCCGGACTCATTCAGGCCTTCCTGCATGATCTGCCCGTCTTTGCTTTCCTTGTAGTAGCTCAGTTGCCCTGCATCCTGTGGGGTATAGAGCTGGCCCACGGCGGAGTGGATACCGATCTGACGGAACAGGCTTTCCATACCAAAGGTGCGCGACTCGTCTGGCACGATGGGCACGATCAGTTTGCCCAGATGCGGATCTTTGAGCAGGGTGCCGAGGATACGCACAAAGGCCATGGTGGTGGAGATCGAGCGCTCGCCCGTGTCCTTGAGCTGGGTAGAAAAGGCGCTCAGCTCAGGGATTTGCAACGATTCGACCGCGCTGTGTCGTGCTGGTACATAGCCGCCCAAGGCCTGGCGGCGTGCAGCGAAGTAGCGGGCTTCTTCACTGTCAGCGGCAGGTTTGATGTACGGAATGTCGGCAAGCTGGTCGTCGGCCACTTCCAGGCCGAAGCGGTCGCGGAAAGCTCTTACTGCCTCTGCGCCCATCTTCTTGAGCTGGTGGTTGATGTTCTGGCCTTCACCGGCTTCACCCATGCCAAAGCCCTTGACGGTTTTCGCCAGGATCACAGTGGGCTGGCCAGTGTGGCGTACGGCAGCGGCGTAGGCGTTGTAGACCTTGTCCGGGTCGTGCCCGCCTCGTGAGAGTTTCCATATTTCGTCGTCGGACATATCTGCAACCAACGCTAGTAATTCCGGGTATTTGCCAAAGAAATGTTCGCGTACGTAGGCGCCGTTCTGTGATTTGTAGTTCTGATAGTCGCCATCCACGCATTCCATCATGCGTTGGCGCAGCAGCCCGTTCGTGTCTTTGTCCAAGAGCGCATCCCAACCACCGCCCCAGATCACTTTGATCACGTTCCAGCCGGCGGCGCGGTACAGGCTTTCAAACTCTTGGATCACCTTGGCATTGCCGCGCACGGGGCCGTCCAGGCGTTGCAGGTTGCAGTTGACCACGAAGATCAGGTTGTCGAGTTTCTCGCGTCCGGCCAGGGAGATGGCCGCCAGTGATTCCGGTTGGTCCATTTCGCCATCACCGAGGAAGGCCCAGACCTTGCGCCCCTGGTGTTGCTTGAGGCCACGCAATTCCAGGTAGCGCATAAAACGCGCCTGGTAAGCGGCGGTGATGGGCCCGAGCCCCATGGACACGGTGGGAAATTGCCAGAAGTCCGGCATCAGTCGTGGGTGCGGGTAGGATGAGATGCCCTCGCCACCGGCCTCGCGACGGAAGTTGTCGAGTTGAGTTTCGCTGATGCGGCCTTCCAGGTAGGCGCGGCCATAGATGCCGGGGGAGGAGTGGCCCTGGATGTACACCAGGTCGCCGTCAAAGGTATCGGTACGCCCACGGAAGAAGTGATCGAAGCCTACGTCATACAGCACCGCGGCTGACGCATAGGTCGCAATATGCCCGCCGACACCAGAGTGTTTACCTGCGCGGAGCACCATCGCCATGGCATTCCAGCGGATATAGGCGTTGATGCGACGTTCGATGGCCAGGTTGCCGGGGTAGGGCAGTTGCCGGTCCACCGGGAGGGTGTTGACGTAAGGGGTGGTGACCCGCCCGTAGAAGTCGCCATGCCGCGCCACGTCGAAATCCAGCAACTGATCGATCAGGTAGTGCGCGCGCGGGCGGCCTTCGGTGGACAGCACCGATTCGATGGACTCGAGCCATTCGCGGGTTTCCTGTGGATCATCGTCGCGTCTGACTGCGTTGTTCGGGGTCATATGAGGCTCCAGGGTAGGCGGATTTCAAGTGGCAGGCTCCTTGTGGGAGTACCGACTAAAGTAATTGCAATTGCAACTACATGACCGAATCTAGCGCGAGATGAGCTACTATTGCAACCTTCTTGGAATGTCCCGGATGGTGTTGCATGTCGTCGAAAGAGCCTGATGTATGGTTCCGTTTTGTCAGGGCTCACAGGACGGTCATCCGTGAAATCGAGCGTCGCCTGGCCGAGGCGGACCTGCCGCCGTATGCCTGGTATGACGCTCTGTGGGGCTTGGAAAGCGGCCCCGACGGCACTCGCCGCATGCACGAATTGGCTGATGTGCTGGCCATCGAACGCTACAACCTCACGCGTCTGGTCGACCGCCTGGAAAAAGACGGCCTGGTGGTACGTTCGCGCTCCGACGGGGATGGCCGGGCGGCATTCGCCTCGATCACCGAGGCCGGTCGGGTGCTGCGTAAAAAGATGTGGAAGATCTACGAAAGCACGGTGGATGAGCTGTTCCTGTCACAGATCGAGCCGGGGCAGCGCCAAGGGTTTGCCGATGCGCTGGAGCGCACAGCGGGGCTGGCGATGGAGGCTGGGGTACAGACCCGCAGCCGGCGCAAAACCTGAAATGTGCTGAAGATCTAATGTGGGAGCGAGCAAGCCCGCTCCCACATTTTTAATCGTGTTCCCGTTCATATGAGTGGATACCGGTTCATCGCTATCTGCACTTGCTGCGGATCGATACGCCCTTCATCCGCCAACGCCCGCAGCGCCATCACCACAATCCAATACCGACTCGGCGCCCTGGCCTGCACCGACCCCGCTCCCAGCGCCACAAACCGTGCATCCACATACCCCGCTAACTGATCGACAATCGCCTGCGGATAGCCGGTCACTGCAATCACTGGCGCTGCATTCCCGGCCAGGCAATCGCGCAGGTGGCAACTGCGCTTGAGCCCCCCGGGGTGCAGGCGATTCCAGCGTTCAGCCACTGCAGCCTCACGCGCCAGTCGTGTGTAGCTGGGGCAGCTCCACAGTTGCGCGGTGATGTCCCAGTCCTGTTCCAACAGCTGCTTGGCCTGCAGCACCTCTTCAAGCGCCCGGCCTGCGCCGAGCAGTCGCACATCCGCAGGGGTGTCAGGTTGGAGTCGGTACATGCCCTTGAGCGCGGCTTCTCGGTCCTGTTCACTCAGGGGCGCCGCGCTTTCATGATCATGCAGGGCCAGGTAATAGAACCCGGGTTTGCCGTCGACATACAGGCCACGCAACGCCGCCAGTACAATCGCTCGGGCTTCCTCGCCGGAGGCCGGGTCATACGGCGTGCAGCGCGGGTGGGTGGCGAGCCATAACGGCAGGGAAGGCTGCGCGCCCTTGGGCCACCGGGAGGGTTGGTTTTCGATGTCGTTGCACAGGATGCCGCGCTGTTGTGTGGCGTCCGACAACGCACTCAACTGCGCCGACGAGTGCGCGCTGTGCAGGTACAGCAAGGGTTTTTCGGCAGTATTGCGTGCAAACCAACTGGGCCAGTTACCCACACGCCGGGAGTGTGACTGGCCGCGAATCACCCAGGCTTGGCGGCTGAATTCCAGGGTGTTGGCCATGCTCATCACGGTATACAGCGGTGAGCTGTCGACGGTGGCGGTGGTGTTCAATGCGTCGATACAGAGTTGCGCGGCGTGTGCAGTAGTGGCGGACATCGGGAGGTTCACCTGGCGACGAATGCCATTACCCTAAAGGAAATTTGTACATAATTGCAATTGCAATCATTGCAATAGTTCCTCAAAGCCCAGGTGCTAAATCCCGGTAACGCTGCTACGTTTAATCCTTAAGTGCAGGAACGTCATGGCGTAGACATTTTTTCGTCATGACGGCACTTTAGGCTGGCTGTGCAGGTCATTTGTTCACAGCCGCTTTTAACGTCAAGAAGGAGTCCACCATGGACGATTACCAGGAAGAACTGCTTGAGTACCACGCGATCGAGTTGGACCCGCTGGAACCCGCAGACGATGCAACAGAGCTGTAACATCGGCTTCAGGCGGAATGCCGCTGACTGCGGCGAAATTCCCCTGGGGTCTGGTTGTTCCAGCGCCTGAAGGCCCGTTGAAACGCTTGGGCCGAAGCAAAACCGAGCAAGTAGGCGATCTCGCCGAACGCCAGTTCCGTATCGCGGATGTAGGTCATGGCCAGGTCGCGGCGGGTATCGTTGAGAATCGCGCGGAACTGTGTGCCTTCGTCGGCCAGTTTGCGGCGCAGCGTCCAGGTAGGCAGCTTCAAGCGTGCCGCCACTTCTTCCAGGTCGGGTTCCCGGCCGCCATTGAGCATCGGCCCGAGCAACCGGGTAATGCGCTCGCGCAGGCTGCGGGTGCGGGTCAATTGCTCTAACTCTCGCTCACACAGTTGTAACAACAGGTTCCAGGTGCTGGGGCAATGCTGTGGGTTGCGCAGGGCCAGGGTCTGCTGGTTGAGGCGTAATTGGTTGGCCTCGGCGCCGAAGTGGATGTCTCCCAGCATGCTGTACTGATCGCTGTACTCCGGCGCTTCAAATTCGATGTCGATGCGTTGTGCCTGCACCGGCTGCTGGGCCAGGCTCGACAGTTGATGCAGCCAGCCGGCGATGATCGAGTCCACCACAAAGCGGTTGTAGGCGTTATAGGGGCTGATGGAATAGAAGCGCAGCCAGGCGCCTTCAGCATCTTCGACAAAGCTCGACTGTCCACGGTAATTGGAGCCGTACAGCGCTTCGAAGCGGGTGAGTGCACGCGCCGCTTCGCGCACGTTGGGGGCCTGGGCGGCGGTGACGCCCGCCAGTCCGCCTTGGCTCAGGCGGCTGAGTTGGCCCATGCGCAGTCCCAGGCCCGGGTCGCCGGTCAGTTGGATGGCCGCATGGCCAAGGCGCATGTAGCGCGGGATCGACAAACGGGCACCCGCTTCGGCGAGACGTGCCGGGTCGAGGCCGTATTGCAGCAGCAGTGGCTGCGGGTCCAAGCCATGGCTGTGGATGGCGTCGGCCAGGGCGTGCACGAAGCCCACCGACAAATCCCCAAGCCGTACGGGCTTCACAGCCAGACATTCAACAGGCGTGCGCCACGGGCTTCGCCATCGGCGTTGATTTGCCCGTTGCTGCTGAGAAAGCTGTGCCCGGCAGTGCCCAGGTCCCAGAATTGCCCGCGCAGGAACACGCTCATGCCGGCGCTGGCCTGGCTGATGGGTTGCTGGCTGATCAACGTGAGGCGACGCCAGGCTTCGCCCTCACTGAGTTCTTCGGGCTTGAGGCTGATTTCGGTCGGGGTCGACACGCTTTTGAAGCCGCGCCAAGGGCGATCCCAGGTATCGCGACCCAGTACCAAGGCCGGCACTGCGATCAACTGTGCGCCTTGTTCGTTGAGCTTGCGGTAGTTGTCCGGGTACCAGCTGTCGCTGCCCACCAGTACGCCCAAGCGGCCAGCCGGAGTGTCGACCACGCTGACGACATTTTCGTCACCGGGCTCGATAAAGCCACGTTCGTCGTAGATCGGGTAAAGCTGGCGTTGCGGGTTGCCGATCGGCAAGCCATCGGCGGCAAACACCACGCTGGCGTTGTACAAGGCGCCATGGCCAACCCGCAGTTGGCCCTGGCTCACCCTTGGGTTTGGCAGGGTGATGGAGCCGGCGACCAACGTAACGCCGAACTCCTTGGCCAGGCCGCCGAACAGCACTTGGTAGTCCCGCGCCATGCCGTCGGCTTTCATGCGCAGGTAGGCGTCATCGGTGCGGTTGTCACCGGTGGCACTGATCCAGGCGCGGGCGAACAGCAGCGGGTTGCTGACCGACAACCAATTCATTGCATCTTTGGCGTGGAGGGCCTGGTACACCTCGTTCTTTTCGCCAGTGAGCATCAACCAGGTACCGATGTGTTCGGGCAGAACCACGATGGTCTTGTCGTTGATCAGCCCTTGGTCGCGGGCTTTTTGCAGGTAGGCCGCGAGCTTCAAGTGCAGGCGTTCCAGGCTCTGGTAGTCGGCCGGGAACAGCTCCGGCTGGATGCCCAGCAAGTTGCCACGGTCGGCTGGCAGGCCTTCGTTGACGGCGAGGGTGATACGCAGGTCCGACAGGTAATGCGCCACGGGGCGCTCCTGGGTCCAGACCAGATACGCGGCGACGGCGGCAACCAGGGCCATGGTGACGGTAAAAGCGAGAAGTTTACGCATGGGGGAACAGACAACAGACCGTGTGCAGGGTTCGCGACTAGGGTAGGGCCCATAAGCCGGCTTGCCAAGGGGCGCTGTGCATTTGGATCAATAACTTGTCAGTTTCGGTCATTGAGCCGTCGTCCACCGCCTCTTAGTCTGTGGGACATAAACCGATGGCAGGCCATTCGAGCCTTCCACGTCCCGTGATGATCCGTTGTGGAGCTTGACCATGACCGCTGCTGCCTACCCGCACCTGCTGGCCCCGTTGGACCTGGGTTTTACCACCTTGCGCAACCGTACCCTGATGGGTTCGATGCACACCGGCCTGGAAGAAAAGCCCGGCGGTTTCGAACGCATGGCGGCTTACTTTGCCGAGCGCGCCCGTGGCGGCGTGGGCTTGATGGTCACTGGCGGCATCGGCCCGAATGATGAGGGCGGTGTGTATGCCGGTGCGGCCAAGCTGACCACCGACGAAGAAGCGCAGAAACACAAGATCGTGACCCAGGCCGTGCACGAAGCCGGCGGCAAGATCTGCATGCAGATCCTCCACGCCGGCCGGTATGCCTACAGCCCCAAGCAAGTAGCACCGAGTGCGATCCAGGCGCCGATCAACCCGTTCAAACCCAAGGAACTGGACGAAGAGGGCATCGAAAAGCAGATCCAGGATTTCGTCACCTGCTCGTTGCTGGCCCAGGTCGCCGAGTACGACGGCGTGGAAATCATGGGCTCCGAAGGTTATTTCATTAACCAATTCCTCGCCGCTCACACCAACCACCGTACCGACCGCTGGGGCGGCAGCTACGAAAACCGTATGCGCCTGGCCGTGGAAATCGTGCGCCGTGTGCGCGAGGCCGTGGGCCCGAACTTCATTATCATCTTCCGCCTGTCGATGCTGGACCTGGTGGAAGGCGGCAGCACCTGGGAAGAAATCGTGCAGTTGGCCAAGGCCATCGAAGGTGCTGGCGCGACGATCATCAACACCGGGATCGGCTGGCACGAAGCGCGCATCCCGACCATCGCCACCAAGGTGCCCCGTGGGGCGTTCAGCAAAGTCACCGCCAAGCTGCGCGGTGCGGTGCAGATTCCACTGATCACCACCAACCGTATCAACACCCCGGAAATCGCCGAGCAGATCCTCGCCGAAGGCGATGCCGACATGGTCTCTATGGCGCGGCCATTCCTGGCCGACCCGGACTTCGTCAACAAGGCTGCCGCCGGGCGTGCCGATGAGATCAACACCTGCATCGGCTGTAACCAGGCGTGCCTGGACCACACCTTCGGCGGCAAGTTGACCACCTGCCTGGTCAACCCGCGGGCGTGCTACGAGACTGAACTCAATTACCTGCCGGTCAAACAGATCAAGAAGATCGCCGTGGTGGGCGCCGGTCCTGCGGGCCTGGCGGCTGCCACGGTGGCGGCAGAGCGCGGGCATCAAGTGACCCTGTTCGATTCCGCCAGCGAAATCGGCGGCCAGTTCAACATCGCCAAGCGTGTGCCGGGCAAGGAAGAGTTTTTCGAAACTCTGCGCTACTTCAAGCGCAAATTGCAGACCACCCACGTCGAGCTGTGCCTCAACACCCGCGTCGATGTGGCGCAACTGACGGCAGGCGGTTACGACGAGATCATCCTCGCCACCGGCATTGCGCCGCGTACCCCGGCGATTCCAGGCGTCGACAACGCCAAGGTGCTGAGCTACCTGGACGTGATCCTGGAACGCAAGCCCGTGGGCAAGCGCGTTGCGGTGATCGGCGCGGGCGGTATCGGTTTTGACGTGTCGGAATTCCTCGTGCACCAGGGCGTGTCCACCAGCCTTGACCGCGAAGCGTTCTGGAAGGAGTGGGGCATCGACACCCAACTGCAAGCCCGTGGCGGTGTGGCTGGGATCAAGGCCCAGGTGCATGCCCCGGCGCGCGACGTGTTCCTGCTGCAGCGCAAGACCTCCAAGGTCGGCGATGGCCTGGGCAAGACCACCGGCTGGATCCACCGTACCGGCTTGAAGAACAAACAGGTGCAAATGCTCAACAGCGTCGAATACCTGAAGATCGACGATGAAGGTCTGCATATCCGCATAGGTGCCGAGGGCGAACCGCAGGTGCTGGCGGTGGACAACATCGTCATTTGCGCCGGCCAGGACCCGCTGCGCGAATTGCAGGATGGCTTGGTCGCGGCCGGCCAGAACGTGCACCTGATCGGCGGTGCCGATGTGGCGGCCGAGCTGGACGCCAAGCGCGCCATCAACCAAGGCTCGCGCCTCGCCGCCGAGCTGTAAGACCCGGAACGGGGCGGTGTTAGACTACCGCCCCGTTTTTCACGCAGACTCCCTCCGATGGGCCCCTTCGATTGGCTTCCCCATGCACCGCTTGAACCTGTGCGCCTGGATTGGCTGAAAGGCGTCGAGCTGGCCGTGTTGCGCCTGGACCGCATCGACCCGCTGATCAGCGGCAACAAGTGGTTCAAGCTCACCGGGCACTTGGCGCAGACGCCAGATGCGCGCGGCATCATCAGCCTGGGCGGTGCCTACTCCAACCATCTGCATGCGCTGGCGGCGGCGGGGAAGCGTTTCGGTTTTCCCACGGTGGGCCTGCTGCGGGGGCATCCTCAAGACAACCCCACAATCCAAGACCTGAAAGCCTTCGGCATGCAGCTGTATTGGCTGGGCTATGGCGGCTATCGTGCGCGGCATGAGTCGGGTTTTTGGCAACCTTGGCGCGAGCGATACCCGCATCTTCATCCCGTGCCCGAAGGCGGTGGTGGACTCGCCGGTGCGATTGGCTGTGGTGTGCTGGTCAATCAGGCTCGCGCGCAGTTGCCCGCACTGGGCTGGGCGGATTACGACGCGTGGTGGTTGGCGGCGGGTACGGGGACCACCTTGGCGGGGTTGGTGTTGGCAGAGGCGGGCGCGCACCGGGTGTATGGCGCCATGGCGGTGCCGGACGACCACGGCGTGGCACAGAACGTCGATGCCCTCGTGCAGGGCGGCTATGAGCTGCTGAACGCCAGCCGAGGTGGCTTCGGCAAAGTCGACCCGGTGCTGCTCGACTTCATCGACGCCACGCAACAGGCTTGTGGCTTGCCCCTGGAGCCGCTCTACACCGGTAAGGCGTTACTGGCCTTGAAGGCGCAGATCGAGGCCGGGCGCTTCACCCCCGGCACTCGCCTGATCTTCGTTCACACCGGCGGCCTTCAGGGCAACCGGGGCTTCACGGGTTAGCGCGCTTGCCCGGCATCATGCGCAACGCCGTGTTGTCCCGCAGGATGTAATGGTGGGCAATCCCCGCCAGCGCATGCAGCCCGATCAGCCAATAACCGACCTTGCCGAACCACACATGCCAGCCTTCGATCTCCTTGGCCAGTGCTTTGTTCTCACCGATCAACGGCGGCAATTCCATCCCGTAGAACATCACCGAATGCCCCTCGGCACTGACGATCAGCCAACCGGCAATCGGCATGCCGATCATCAACGCGTAGAGTGCGAAGTGCATCAGGGTCGCCAACAGGCTTTGCCATTGCGGCGGCGCCGGTACGATCTTCGGCGCCACTCCCAGGCTGCGTGCGAACAACCGCAGCCACACCAGCACAAACACGGTGAGGCCGAACATAAAGTGCATCTCGACGATCAACGTTCGTGCACCGCTGCCTTTGGGAAATTGGCCGCGTAACTCAATGCAGGCGTAGACCACCGCCAGCAGCACCACCATCAACCAGTGCAACGTGATTGACATGGTGCTGTAACGTGTATCGGAGTTTTTCCACGGCATCGCTGGGTTCCTCACTCATCAGGGCAAACCTCCATTCTTTGGTGATGGAGTCCTTTAACTGTATGCCGGTTTTGCGCGGTTTGCCTGGCGTAAGTGCCCTGGTTTTGACCTCGGTCAGTGGCTCTGCGGCATTTCCCCACGGGCCAGCCGTGCGTTGATGTCGGTGATGACCGCAGGCAGGTCATTGATCGTGTCGATCAGGTAGTGCGGGCGCGAGCCTTCGAACATCGCCTCGATCCGTTTGCGCTCGCTGGCCAGGGTCGTGGCATCCAAGCTGCGAAACTGCTCGTAGGTCAGGCCCAGCGCATTGCCGGAGCAGGTCAGGGCCACGGTCCACATGCCGGCGCGCCGTCCTTCGAGGATGCCCGGCACGGTGTCGTCGACCTTCACGCACGCCGCCACATCGTCAATGCCTAGGGCGATGACGTTGGCCAGAGCCTGGGCCGGCCATGGGCGACCGTTGGGCACTTCGTCGGTGGCGACCACATGGTCGGCGATATAGCCGTTGGTGGCGGCCAGGGCGACGACTTTATCCATGACTTGCTTGGGGTAGCCGGAGCAGGAACCGATCTTGATGCCTTGCACACGCAACCGGGCGATGGTGTCGAGGGCGCCAGGGATCAGCGCCGAGTGTTCGGCGATCTTCTCGATCTGCAAGGGCATGAAGCGCTGGTAGATAGCTGTCACGTCGTCATCGGTCGGCGTACGGCCAAAAGCCTTGTGGTAGCGCTCGGCGACCTGCGGCTGGTCGCAAAGGGTGCGGATGTGGTCCCACTTGCCCATGCCCATTGGGCCACGGGCTTCTTCGATGGAGACTTGCACGTCGAATTCGGCGAAGGCTTCGACAAAGATCTGCGTGGGGGCGAAGGAGCCAAAGTCGACCACGGTGCCGGCCCAGTCGAGGATCACCGCCTGAAGGGTGTTGGGGTTCTGATAGTTCATACACAAATCCTGTAGGAGCTGGCGTGCCAGCGATGAACGAAAATGAGGTTTTACAGAATGACCGCGTCGCCGGTGATCGCCGGCAAGCCGGCTCCCACAGGTTGGAGCACATTCATGTCCTGCAGTACTTGCGCGATCGCGGCGACGGCTGCTTGCATGTCCGTCGCATCCACCTGCCCGATGCAGCCCACGCGGAAGGTTTCCACCTGGGTCAACTTGCCCGGATAAAGGATGAAACCCTTGGCCTTGACCCGTTCGTAGAAGTCCTTGAACTGGTAGCGCGGGTCCTGCGGGGCGTGGAAAGTGACGATGATTGGCGCCTGGATTTCAGTCGGTAGGAAGCTGCGCAGGCCCAGTTCGGCCATACCGTCGAGCAGTGCCTGGCAATTGCGTGCATAGCGTTGATGGCGGGCGGGCAAACCGCCTTCCTCGACGTATTGCAGCAGCGCTTCGTGCAGGGCTGCGACTACATGGGTCGGCGGGGTGAAACGCCATTGGCCGGTCTTGGCCATGTAGGCGTTCTGGTCGAACAGGTCCAACGCCAGGGAGTGGCAATTGCCTTGGGCCGCGGCCAGCGCCTGTTTATCGGTGAAGACAAAACCCATTCCCGGCACGCCTTCCAGGCACTTGCCTGACGCGGCGATCAGCGCATCGAAGGGTACTTCGCGGGCATCGATCGGCAGCGCTCCAAACGAACTCATGGCGTCGATGATCAGGCGCTTGCCGTGGGTTTTGACTACTTGGGCGATCTCGGCCAGGGGGTTGAGAATGCCGGTGCTGGTTTCGCAGTGGATCAGTGCGACGTGGGTGATGGCCGGGTCGGCTTGCAGCAGACCGTCCACATCGGCGGCGGTGGTGGGTTCGTCCTCGGCGGTTTCAAAGGTGCTGAAGTCGCGGCCGAGCACTTCACAGATTTTTGCCAGGCGCTTGCCGTAGGCGCCGTTGATCAGCACCAGCACCTTGCCGTTACGCGGCACCAGGGTGCCGATGGCGGCTTCGACGGCGAAGGTGCCGCTGCCTTGCAACGGCACGCAATGGTGGCTGGCCAAGCCGTCGATGATTGCCAGTAATTGTTCGCAGACGCTGGCGGTGAGGCGGTTGAAGCGGTCGTCCCATGAACCCCAGTCCACCATCATGGCCTGGCGGGTGCGGGCGGAGGTGGTCAGCGGGCCGGGCGTGAGCAGGATGGGCGTCGTCATTACAAGTCCTTGCGAAGCATCGGATGAATCTACGGCGCCTAAATTGCAGTTTGGCTTGTCATCAATCAAATTGTTTGTTGTTATGCGAGCTATCAGTGAGGCCGATAGCTATGAACCTGTTTCAACTGCGTGCATTCGATGCCGTGGCCCGCGAGGGCAGTTTTACCCGTGCGGCGGCGCGGTTGTTTATCAGCCAGCCTGCGGTGACCGGGCATATCAAGGCGCTGGAAGAGCACTATCAGATCCCGTTGTTGCGCCGCACCGCCAGACGCGTGGAATTGACGGAGGAGGGCGCGCGGTTGGCGGCTATCACCCGGGCCATCTTCGGCCTGGTGGACGAAGCGCAGACGATGCTCGAGGCCAACCGCCAATTGCTCATTGGGCGCCTGGAAGTCGCGGCCGACGGCCCGCACCTGGTGATGCCGATGATCGCCAGCCTGCGTGCGCGCTACCCCGGCATCACCGTCAACCTGCGCTTGGGCAATGCCAGGGAAACCCTGGCTGCGTTGCTGTCTGAGCATGCGGATGTGGCGGTGCTGACGGAGGTGCAACCGCGCAACGGCCTGCATCTGCAGCCTTTGAGCGAGTCACGGATTTGCGCGCTGGTGCCGGCCAGTCACCCGTGGGCCGCGCTGCCCAAGGGGATCCGCCTGGAGCAACTCAATGAGGTGATCATGGTGCTGCGCGAGCCGAGTTCCATCACCCGGCGTACGTTCGATGACGCTTGCCTGGCTGTCGGTGTACAGCCCAAGGTGCTGCTGGAACTGGACAGCCGCGAGGCGGTGACCGAAGCCGTTGCCGCTGAATTGGGCGTAGGCGTGGTGTCGTCGATGGAGGTCAGCCCGGACCCGCGCGTGCGCGCCGTGCCGATCCAGGGCAACGGGCTGGTTAACCGGCACATGCTCGGTTGCATGGAGCGGCGTCGGTCGTTGCGCTTGATTCAGGCGTTTTTCGAGTTGGCGCCCTGACGGTTTTTTGGTGGAACGTTGCGTTTTTGCGCTATAAACTCTGCCCCCAAAGCGCCGGCCAGTAGACGTTTGGGCGCGATGGACAGAAGAGAGTGAGTCATGGGCGCACAGTGGAAAGTCAAACATAAAGAAGCGGCAGCCAATGCCAAGGGCAAGATCTTCGGCAAGCTGGTGAAAGAAATCACCATCGCCGCCCGCAACGGCGCCGACACCTCCACCAACGCCCACCTG
This sequence comes from Pseudomonas sp. MYb541, assembly GCF_037479595.1. Classification (NCBI taxonomy): domain Bacteria; kingdom Pseudomonadati; phylum Pseudomonadota; class Gammaproteobacteria; order Pseudomonadales; family Pseudomonadaceae; genus Pseudomonas; species Pseudomonas sp. MYb541. Next base: position 79,631 of record NZ_JBBGYS010000003.1, read on the forward strand.
CGTCTGGTGGTGGAACAGGCCAAAAAGGCCTCGATGCCCAAGGAAACCCTGGACCGCGCCATCAAGAAAGGCGCCGGTCTGCTCGGCGAAACCGTGCAATACCACCGCGTCACCTACGAAGGCTTTGCGCCGCACCAGGTGCCGCTGATCGTCGAGTGCGTGACCGACAACATCAACCGCACGGTGGCGGAAATCCGCGTGGCCTTCCGCAAAGGCCAACTGGGCGCTTCCGGTTCCGTGGCCTGGGACTTCAACCACGTCGGCCTGATCGAAGCCTCGCCGGACAGCCCGGACGCCGATCCGGAAATGGCCGCCATTGAAGCTGGCGCCCAGGATTTCGAAGACGGCGAAGAAGAGGGCACCACCTTGTTCATCACCGAGACCACCGACCTCGACGCCGTACAGAAAGCCTTGCCGGAGCAGGGTTTCACCGTGCTGTCAGCCAAGCTGGGCTACCTCTCGAAGAACCCGGTGAGCGGTTTGAGCGATGAGCAGATGGCTGAGGTTGAAGCCTTCCTCGAAGGCTTGGACAACCATGATGACGTGCAGGATATGTTTGTCGGGTTGGCGGGCTGATTTGTAGCTGGATAAATGGGGTCCAACTGTGGGAGCGGGCTTGCTCGCGAATGCGCAGTGTCAGTCGACATATTTATTGACTGATACACCGCATTCGCGAGCAAGCCCGCTCCCACACTGGTTTAGTGGCGCTGGATAGATTGCAGCAGCGCTTCGATTTCCTCGAACCCCGGCCGTGCCATCACATCAGGCTGGCAGCACCGTTCTTGGAGCATCAACAACTTGCTGCTCACCTGTTCATCAACCCGCTCCAACAACTCCCCCAGCAACACCCCGAACGCCCGCACTTCAATCCGCTGCAACGCCCTGGTTTCCACGCTATCCGCCGTGGCATGAAACGACGCCGCGCCAAAATCCCCCAGCAAGCAGTCGCCGGCTGCATTCCACAGAATATTGTGGCCATACAGGTCACCGTGGGTGATGCCGTGCCGGTGCAGGTGCGCGGCGACCGAAGCGATGCCCCGCGCCATGCGCAGCGCCACTTCCAGGCTGAAGCGAGTTCCCGATTCATAAATGTCGCGGGTGCACGACGCCAGGCTCGGCAGGGCAGCAAGGTTGCGGTAGCTCGGGTCGATCAGGTCCATGACCAGTGCGGCTTGGTCATCCGGGTGGCCGACCACGCGGCCCTCTACCTTGATCAGGTTGGGGTGCAGCCCGGCAGCGATGCAGGCCTGCATTTCGTGCAGCGGCGAGCCATCGCTGGTGATGGTGCCTTTGTAGAGTTTGACCGCGACGGGCTGGCCTGACGGTTTCCACAGGGCCTTGCGGATAATGCCGGAAGCGCCTTCGCCAAGGACTTCGGCCAGTTCCAGCTCTGGCCAGGGAATATTCGGCGTAGCGTCATCACCCGTTACGTCCACGGCCATTTCCACAGGGTTGCCGGCATAGGCCAGCCAAGTCAGGCTTGGCAGTGTCAGTAACCATTCCGGCAGTTGGGTGAAGCGGTTGGAGGCGATGCGCAGCAATTCGAGGTTATGGCAGTTGGCCAGGCTTTCTGGCAAGTGCGCCAGTTGGTTGCCGGCCAGCATCAGCTTTTGCAGGAGCGGTCGCTTGCCCAGTTCATCGGGCAACTGGCTGATCCGGTTATCGGTCAGGATCAACCAGCGCAACAACGGCGGCAGCGCGGCGGCAGGCACGTGGCTGATCTGGTTGGCCTTGAAGCCGATCATGCTCAGTTTGGCGCATTGGCCCAAGCAAGCCGGCAGCTCGGTGAACAGGTTGTCCGAGCAGAACAGCACGCGCAGGTGGGGCAGCCGGTGCAGGTCGTCGGGCAGGCTGCTCAGGGCGTTATCGCTGAGGTTGAGGATCTCCAGGGAGTCGGCCAGTTCGAAGATTTCCCGGGGGAATTCGGTCAGCCCGCAGGACAGGTCCAGGCGGGTGATACCGGCCAGTTGGCCGGCCTTGAGTTGGGCGAGGGTATGCATGAACGGGGTGGTCACTCGGCAAAGGGGCATCAATGGCGCTCATGATACCGGGTCGGGTGCCGGTTGCGGGTCAGCCTGTTGCAATTGTCCCAAACGGCTGGCGGTGCGGGCGAGGTCGATGGCCTGGCCGCTCAGGGCGAGGTCTAGGGGCTGCGCGCCGATCAGGATCAGGTGCTTGTCCCGGTCGTAGAGCACGTCCACCAGGTTGATAAAACGTTGCTGCACGGCGATTGGGCAGTCTGCCAGTTGAGGCAGGCCGTCGATGATCCAGTGATCGTAGTCCCGGCACAGCAGCAGGTAGTCCATTACTGCGGTCAACTGCTCGCAAAGATCGCTGAAGGTGAAGGCGATGGAGCGGCCTGCGCGGTGACGGCAGATCAACGTCCGATTGCCGACGGCCAGGGGCTGTGGCGGGCAGTCGGCAGCGGGAAGACCCAAGGCTTCGCGCTGACGCGCAGTCCCCGGCCAAACGTACTGACCGCTGGTAAAGCGTTGTGTGCTTTGGGCCTGGGGCAGGCTGCGAAAATCCTGGGGCGAACTGACTTCCAATACCTCCATGCGCGCATCGATCAGGTCGATCACCGGCTTGAAACGCTCGTGGTACAGCGGGTTGGGCAGCAGCCCCTGTGGCGCATAATTGGACGTCACCAGCACCAGCACACCGCGTTGGAACAAGGCTTTGAACAGCCGCGTGATCAGCATCGCGTCGCCGATGTCGTGGACGTGAAACTCGTCGAAACACAACACCCGGCAGTCCGTCAGCAGTTCGTCGAGGGTCACGGCCAGGGCATCGTCCTGTTCACGATGCGTGAACATGCCGCGATGCAGGCGCGCGAAAAAGTCATGGAAATGCACGCGCTGCTTCTCGGTAATCGGCAACGCTTGGAAAAAACCGTCCAGCAACCAGCTTTTGCCGCGCCCCACCGGCCCGTGCAGGTACAGGCTACGGGTGGGCCGGCCGGCGAGCAGATGCTGGGTTTCTCGGGCCAGGGCAGCAATGGCTCGGGTTTGTCCGGCACTGAGGGTATAACCCTGTTGCTCGGCTTTTTGCTGGAAGAACGCGGGGATAGGTGAGGCGTCGAGGGCGTCGGTTTTCTTGCCGAGCAGGCGACGGATCAGGGAAAGCGCGGCCAATGCGAGTCACTCTGTATTTCAGTGGTCGCTCACTTTAGGGCGACTGCTGCGTTTTGACCAATAGAGAAGGGCGTTGCGTGCTATCTCGAAAAGGCATGTCACGCTTGCAAGCCTGCCCCGACTGGCAGTTTCTCGTTGAGTGACTAACCTTCTACACAGCAGTCACCCCTGTACAAGGATTTGGGGCAGTGAAGGGACGAGCAGTATTGGCAGTCATGGGCGCGATGCTCTGCAGCACGGCTTTCGGGGCGCAACTCCAGGTGGAGGTGCGTATCGACGTGCAGCGGGGCTGCCAGTTGGTGGGCACCACCCGCAGTGCTGGCATCGAGCAGCTTGGCGTATTGGATTTCGGCAGCGCCGCGCGTCTGGATGACCCGGCCGGGCCCCTGAGTGCGGCATTGATCAGTCAGCGCCAGCCACGGCTGGAATGCAACCCGGACACACCGTATCAGGTGCGTGTGGATGGTGGCCTGCATGGCGGCACCGGTGAAGTGCGTTACCTCAGCGCTGCCCCTTTGATCAAACCTATTCCCTATCGAATTTATGCCGACGCCGCGCGGCGCGTGCCGTTGCCGGTGGATGTGCCGATCAGTGGTCGCGTGCCGGACGCAGGCTTCGTCGACCTGCCGCTGTATGGGCGCATCGAGCCGCTCAAGGACATCCCCGCCGTCGGCCGCTACACCGACCTGCTCAAGGTCACTGTCACATGGTAAGCCGCTATTTGGCCGTGATGGCCATGGGAGGCCTGCTGGTGCTGGCGGATGACGCGCAGGCGGCTGTCGCCACCGGGTTTATCCAGGCGCGACTGGTGATCACCGCCAGTTGTGAAGTGAGCAAAGGCGTCGAAAGCGCGCCGGTCAACCCCACGGGCGGTACGGCGATGCTCGACTTCGGCAGCCAGGGACCGACTTGGAACAACACGCTGGGCGCAGCGGTCTCCGACGGCGACAAGGCGCCGCTGGCGGTGTCGTGCAACCCCTCGGTCTCAAGCTTCACCGTGACTATCGACGGCGGCACCAACGGCGATGGCACTACGCGGCGCCTGAGCAATGGGCGTCAGATGATTCCGTATCGGCTGTCCGCCGATCCACAGGGTCGCAGCACCTACAGCATCGGCCAGCAACGCAATTTTGTCGTGGCCAAGGGCACCCAGATACCGATCCCGGTGTTTGGCTCCGTGGTGGCAAATACCAGTGCCTTACCGGCAGGGATCTACACCGACACGTTGACGGTGACACTGGACTGGTAACTCAAGAGGATGAACACCATGCATGTACTTGTTTCGCGATTAGGCGCTTGTGCGCTGGGGCTGGCAATGGCCTCCAACCTCAATGCGGCAACCACGGTCACCGGCCAGATCACATCGAGCCTGATATTGATCGCCAGTTGCCAGGTCAACGGTTCCGGTGCCGCGACCGGGCTGAACTTCGGTAGCTTGAACTTTGGCACTACCAACAGTCTGTTCACCAACGCCGATGCCCAGTTGCTTGGCGGCACTGGCACCGGCGGGGCGCTGTCGATCCTGTGTTCCAGCGGCACCACGCCAGCGGTCAAGGTGCGTGCCGGTGCCCATGACGGTGCGTCCCCGGGTGGCAGTCGTGCGTTGGCCGACGGTGCAGGCAACTTCGTGCCCTACGACTTCTACACCGACAGCGGCCACTCCGCGCTGTTGGCGATTGACGGCGTGATCACGCTCGCCACCAGTACCGGCGTGGCGCGAACCGTCAACCTCTACGGTCGGGCGGTGGGCAAGGCGGGGCTGCCAGCCGGCACCTACACCGACACCGTGGCCGTGGAACTGACGTTCTAGCGATGTGGCTCAGAGTGTTGCTGGCCTGTGGGCTGGCGGTGCCGCTGCCGTTGTCGGCGGTGACCAGCCAGAGCTTCCAGGTGAGCGCGACTATCACGCCGGGTTGTCTGATTGTGGGCGGGGGCTCCAATTACGGCGCGTTGACCTACGGCAGTTACTCGGCGCTGGCCACCAGTACGGTCACGGCGGCGCTGACCGGGGGTGTCACCTTGCAATGCACGCCGGGGGTGACATTGAGCATGAGCGTCGACGGCGGCCTGCACAGCAGCACCGGGCGCAATCTGCAGCTCAACAGCGGCAGCGCGCGGGTGGCTTACCAGTTGTTTCGGGATGCGGCGTTCAGCCAGAGCCTGGGGATCGGCCAGAGCGTCAATGTGGCGTACAGCGATGCGAACAACATCAGCCTGCCGATCTACGGGCGGGTGCAATTGCCGGGCAATCAGCCTGGGGGGACATACAGCGACACGCTGCAGGTGCAGCTGACGTGGTAAGGCAATCGGTATAAGGAGTGGGGTTATGCGTTCACCTTCCCGGCGGCTGTGGGCCGCGGGTATTGCCTTGAGTGCGGTGTGCACGGCGGGGTTCGTACAAGCGGCCAGTTCGGTGCTGATCTGGCCCATCGACCCGGTGCTGGAGGCCGATCAACAGGCCAGCGCACTGTGGTTGGAAAACCGTGGAAGCGAAACCGCGAGCCTGCAGATTCGTGTGTTCGCCTGGAGCCAGAGCGGCTTTGACGAGCAATACCAGAACCAGCGCGATGTGATCGGCAGCCCGCCGGTTGCGCGAATCGAGCCTGGGCAGAAACAACTGGTACGCCTGACCCGCACCCGCGAAGTCCCGCCGGGGCAAGAGTTGGCCTACCGCATCATCATCGATGAAATCCCTTCGCCCTTGCAGGTGCCGACACCGCCGGAGGGCAAGAACACTGCGGCGGCGATTCGCTTCCAGATGCGTTACTCGGTGCCGCTGTTTGCCTATGGCGCCGGCCTGTGGAGCAAGGAAGACAGCACACGCCAGCGCGACCCCAAGGGAGCAGGCAAGCCAGACTTGAGCTGGCACAAGGTTACGGTGGCGGGGCGCAACTACATCGAGGTGCGTAACCAGGGCGCCGTGCATGCGCGCCTCACCGATGCCTCATTCAAACAGGGCGGCCAGACCAAACCCCTGGTGGATGGCCTGTTGGGCTACGTGTTGCCGGGCGCGACCATGCGTTGGCCAGTGCCGGATGCGCTGTCGGCTGATCAGCCCCTGCAAGTCAGGGTCAACGGTGCGCAACAGTTGGAGAACCTGGCGCCGAAGCGGTAACCGAGTGTAGCGGGGCGGGACGCTCCGGGATTTAAACGGATGGAGATGTCCATTGAAGGACACAACGCCATGTGTGAGTCGTGGTCGGGCTCGTCGTCTATGGCCGTCGGTGGCAGTGGTAAGCGGGCTATGGGCCGCCATGGTTGCGCCCCAGGGCGTGGCTGGCGACCTGCCACCGCCGCCGAGCAGTATGGAGGCTGTCGCCGATGCACAGTTGTTTCTGGAGCTGGTGGTCAACCAGATGGACACCGGTCGCGTCATCGCGGTCGATCAACGTGCCGGGCAACTCTATGTCCCCGCCAGTGCGTTGCAGGATGTAGGCATGAAGCTACCCGGTGACCTGAGTGGCAGCGTGGCGTTGGACACCATCCCAGGCCTGCACAGTGACTACGACAGCAATGGTCAACGCCTGCTGCTGGATGTGCCGCCTGCCTGGCTGAAGGAACAGTTCATCGGCAACCGCAACACCTACCCGCGCACCCAGGCGATGAGCAGTTTCGGCGCCTTGCTCAACTATGACCTGTACTTCAACGATACCGACGAAGGCGGCAGCTACCTCGCCGCCTGGAACGAAGTGCGGCTGTTCGACAACTGGGGCACCTTGTCCAATACCGGGCAATACCGCCAGACCTTGGCCGATGGCGTCAGCAGCAGTACCTTCAACAACGGCTACCGGCGCTATGACACCACCTGGCGTTTCTCCGATGACGAACGACTGCTGACCTACGAGGCCGGTGACGTGATCAGCGGCGCCTTGCCCTGGAGCAGCTCGGTGCGTCTGGGTGGGGTGCAATTTTCACGGGACTTCGCCGTGCGCCCGGACCTGGTGACCTACCCCTTGCCGCAATTTGCCGGTGAGGCCGCGGTGCCGTCGTCGGTGGACCTGTTTATCAACGGCTACAAATCCGACAGCGCGTTGCTGCAACCAGGGCCTTACACCCTGACCAACGTGCCATTTATCAATGGTGCCGGTGAGGCGGTGGTGGTGACCACCGACGCGCTGGGTCGCCAGGTGTCGACCACGGTGCCGTTTTATGTGACGAGTTCGCTGCTGCAAAAAGGCCTGACGGATTTCTCGGTGGCCGCCGGTTCCTTGCGCCGGGAATACACCTTGAAGGATTTCGCCTATGGCCCTGGCGTTGCCAGCGGCACCTTTCGTTATGGTTATTCCGACAACCTGACTCTGGAAAGCCACGCCGAAGCCTCCAGTGACCTGACCCTCGGCGGCCTGGGTGGCAACCTGCGGCTGGGCAACTTCGGCGTGCTCAACACTGCCGTCAGCCAAAGCCAGTTCGAAGGGCGCAGCGGCCAGCAACTGAGCCTGGGGTATTCATACAACAGCACGCGCTACAGCCTGTCGTACCAGCGGGTCGAACGGCGCGACGAGTACGCCGACCTGACCCTGGTCGACACTCCCTATGCCAGCCTCAGCAAACGCAGCGAGCAAGTGACCTTGAGCCTCAACCTTGAGCGCTTCGGCAGCCTGGGCGGAGGTTACTTCGACGTGCAGGCAGCGGACGATTCGCGCACGCGCTTGCTCAACCTGAGCTGGAGCAAACCCCTGTGGCACAACACCAGTTTCTACCTGTCGGCCAACCGTGAGATCGGCGACAGTAACTGGGCGATGCAGGCGCAGTTGGTTATCCCGTTCGACCTCAACGGCAGCCTGGCCGTGAGCACCGAGCGCAGCAAGGATGGCGCCAGTCGCCAGCGCCTCAACTACAGCCACGCGGTGCCGAGCGAAGGCGGGGTGGGTTACAACCTCGGTTATGCCCAGGGCGACGGACCGGCGTACCGCCAGGCCGACCTGACCTGGCGCTTGCAGTCGGTGCAGTTGCAGGCCGGCGTGTACGGCAGCAGTGACGCCGAGACGCGTTGGGCGGATGCCAGTGGCTCGCTGGTGTGGATGGGCGGCGATATGTTTGCCGCCAACCGTATCAATGATGCGTTTGTGGTGGTGAGTACTCAGGGCTTCGCCGGGATCCCGGTGCGCTATGAAAACCAGCTGGTGGGTGAAACCGACCGTAATGGCCACTTGCTGGTGCCGTGGAGCAGCGCGTACTACCGCGGCAAGTACGAAATCGATCCGCTGAACCTCCCGCTCAACGTGCAAAGCCCGAATGTGGAGCAGCGTGTGTCGGTGCGCCGTGGCAGCGGCTACCTGCTGGAGTTTCCATTGCGTCGGGTGCTCGCAGCCAGTGTCACGCTGGTGGACACCCAACATCAGGAATTGCCCCTCGGCAGCCTGGTGGTGCATGAGCAAAGCAGCCAGCAGGCGGTGGTGGGCTGGGATGGCCTGGTGTACCTGGAAAACCTCTCGGCCCATAACACGTTGCAGGTCACGTTGGGTGAAGGGCGTACGTGCCAGGCGCGGTTCGAGATGGACGAGCAGCAACAGGGCGTGCCGTTGATTGGGCCGTTGGTGTGCCAATGAGAGGGCGCGGCATTGCGTTGATAGGCAGTGTGCTGCTCTGCGGTAGTGCGTCGGCCGCTTGCTCGGTGGTGGCGACCGCGCCGGTCAGTTTTGGCTCCGTCAGCTCAATGACGGTGAACACGACGGCGCAAGGCAGTTCCACTGCCAATGTCGGGCTGCGCTGCACGCCGACCCTGATCGCGCTGGTGCCGGGCAGCGATCACTTCATTGCCACTATTACCTCTGCCACGTCAGGTATGGTGGGACCGACCGGAGACGTGATCGGTTACACGATCTATGGCAATAACAGCGCCAGTTTCCCTATCAATCGCGGGGTGGCTTTCGATTTTGGTACCAATGGCATTGCCTCGTCCTTTGGCTTGGTCGCCGGGCCCGGTGCCAAAACCCTGCCGTTGTATGTCGGGAGCATTACCGGCAGCAACGTGGCAGCGGGGGTCTATACCGAGACCTTGAACATTGTCTGGAGTTGGGACTATTGCTCACTGCTGAGCCTGGGCAATGTGTGCCTCGCACGCGACAAGAGTTCCAACCCGCCGGTGGCGACCCTGACAGTGAGCATGACGGTCACCAACGACTGCCAGATCACCGCGCCCAATATCAGCTTTGGCAGCGCCCCGGTCATCAGCGGATTTACCGCCGTGACCGGGCAGACCATCAATATCGCCTGCACCAAGGGCAGTGCCTACAGCGTAGGGTTGAGCGACGGCCAGAACGCCGTCAGCGTGGGCGGTCGGCGGCGGATGATTTCGGGCAGTAACTACCTGGCCTATGACATCTTCAAAAGCGCTGGCACTACGCGCTGGGGTAGCGTCGGCGCTGCACGGCGCGCCAGCTCCACCGCCGAGATCAACCCCGGCAATGGCTTGGGCACCGGCAGCCAGGTGTTCAACTACAACGCCAGGATCTACACCGATCAGACCACGCCACCCGCCGGCACCTACCTGGACAATGTGGTGCTCGACGTCGGTTTCTAGAACTTCAGCATCGGCGGGGCAGGCTGATCCACCGGGCTGACCACCGCATAGTTGTAGCCGGCACCTGACCAGTACTGCGCCTGCAAACCATCGGCACTGCGGCTGCCCCTTGGCAGGAAACCGTTTTCCGGTCCCGGTGGGCGGATATAGAAACTGATGCGCCGGCCTTGCGGGTCCTCATACAGCACCATGGCCGCGGCGCCTTGCTCGGTGGTCAGCAGGCGCCCGCTGACCGGTGTGAACCCGGAAGCACTCAGGTCCGGCAGGCGGTGTGCCTGGTTGAAGTAGCGGTCGAGCCAGGCCTGCATCGTGCCACTGCCCTGCACTTTGTAATCGGCGGGCATGATGCCGTCCTGGGCGAATAAGCGGAACGCCTGCATCGCGTCGGCCATGGGCAGTTGGGCGGGTTGGGTGGCTTCACGGGCGTGCCAGCCACCGATACCGCCGAGGCTGATAGCGATCAGCAGCACGGCGGCCGTAGCAAAATGGCGCTGTGATTGACGCTTGATGCGCTGGCGGATCAGCGCCGGGTCCAGGTCCGGGTTGGCCGGCTGTTGCAGGGCACCGCCCAGCGCGGCACGCAGTAACTGCGCGTCGTGTTGCCAGGCGTGGACCTGGGCGGCGACATCCGGGTGGGCGGCCAAGTAGGTTTCAAGCATGCGGCGATCACTCTCCAGCAGTTGGTGATCGACGTAGGCATGCAAATCGCGTTCGCTGGGGGGCAGGCTGATCATTTGAGTATCCGCAGGGAAGGGCTGGCAATTTCGCCATCACTGAGTTGACGCAAGGCTTGGCGCGCCCGGGACAGGCGCGACATCACGGTGCCGATGGGCACCTCAAGAATCTCGGCGATTTCCTTGTAGCTCAGGCCTTCGACCGACACCCACAGCAGCAGCGCGCGCTGCTCGGTGTTGAGTTGATCGAAGGCTTGCAGGGTCGCTTGGGCGATCACCGTACGTTCCACCGACGGCTGCGCATCGTCGCGTCCGGTGAAGAATTCCAGCATGCGCGCGTAGCGCCGGGTGCGACGGTGGGCATCGAGGAACTGCCGGTAGAGGATCGAAAACAGCCAGGCGCGCAAGTCGCCTTCAACGCGTTTGTCGGCCCAGCTGATGATCGCCCGCTCCAGGGTCGACTGCACCAGGTCGTCGGCGCTGCTGGCGTTACGGGTCAGGGACACGGCAAAACGCCGCAGCCTGGGGATGAGTTCACGCAACTGTTCGTCGAGTTCATGCATGGGAATCTGGCTGGTCACTACGCTGGGACTAGAGAGACGTGCGGCGTGAACGGTTATTCCCGATCCTGGGAAATAAATCAAAGGCCAGGGAATAGAGCCGATCGGCGTTCGTCTTAATGCTCCGACCTTATGTTCACCTCTCCTTATGTTCACCCCTAAGGCCTTCGGCCCTGGAGTTCCTTCATGGTAGATCACTCATCACCGCCCCGTCCTCCGCTGAGCACTGCGAGCCTGATCGCGCGCCTGGCAGGTATCGGTGCCGTGGTTGCGGTTGTGGCGGGGGCTTTCGCCTACGTCAATGGCACCCTCGACCCACAGCGCCTGCGTCCTAAAACCCTGGTCAATGCCCTGGAAACCAACAACGGCGTGCACCCTGGCTTCCGGCGTAACCACGCCAAGGGTGTGTGCGTGGCCGGGTATTTCGAGAGCAGTGCCGAAGGCCGTGCCTATTCCAGCGCCCAGGTATTCAGCGAGGCCAGGACGCCGTTGATCGGTCGGTTCGCCTTGCCGAGCGGTAACCCCTACGCGCCGGACAGCAGTGTGCCGATCCGCAGTTTTGCCGTGCAATTCAGCCAGGCCAACGGCCAGCAATGGCGCACCGGCATGAACAGCATGCCGGTGTTCCCGGTCGGCACGCCCGAGGCGTTCTACCAAATGCTCAAGGCCGGTGCGCCGCAGCCTGCCACCGGCAAGCCGGACCCGGCGAGCATGCCGGCATTTTTTGCCGCCCATCCCGAGACTGCGCCGTTCCTGGCGTGGGTCAAGACCGCCAAGCCTTCGGCCAGTTATGCGACCGAAACCTACAATGGGATCAACGCGTTCTTCCTGGTAGGGGCCGATGGCAAGCGCCAGGCCGTGCGTTGGGGCGTGGTGCCGCAGCGTCAGGATGCGGCGGGCGATCTCGCCGCCGCCGGCAGTGATTTCCTGGAAAAGGACTTGGTCCAGCGCCTGGCAATCGGGCCGTTGCGCTGGCAGTTGAACATGACCCTGGCCAACCCCGGCGACCCCGTGGACGATGCAAGCAAGGCCTGGACTGGCGAGCATAAAGTCATCAACGCCGGCACCTTGGTGCTGCAAAGCAGCCAGCCGCAGGCTGATGGCGATTGCCGTGATATCAATTTTGATCCACTGATTCTGCCCAGCGGCATCGAAGCCTCCAATGACCCGTTGCTGGCCGCTCGTTCGGCGGCGTACGCCAGTTCGTACCTGCGTCGTGCCGGTGAAGTCAGCCCGTTGCACAGCGCCCCTCAGGAGTCGAAACCATGAATGCCCAACCGCGGTTTTTCGCACCCCTGGCGCGCCTGCTGCACTGGCTGATGGCGCTGATGGTCATCGCCATGCTGTTTATCGGCGCGGGCCTGGCGGCTTCTGTTTCGGAGCGCCATGAATGGTTGATCCACCTGCACAAGCCGTTGGGGATCGCGATCCTGGCCTTGGTGATCGTGCGCTTGGTCGTGCGCTTCGCCACACGCCAACCGCCGTTGCCTGCCGACTTGCCGCTGTGGCAAGTACTGGCGGCCAAGGCGTCCCATCTGGTGTTGTATGCCCTGATGCTGGTGTTGCCGCTGCTGGGCTGGGCGATGATTTCGGCGGCCGGCGACCCGGTGATGCTCAGCAGTTCGGTGCAGTTGCCGGCGCTGGTGGGGGCGAATGCGCCGTTGTTCGCGGTGCTGCGCAGGGCCCATGGATTTCTGGCGTACCTGCTGTTCCTGACGGTGCTGTTGCACTTGGCGGCGGCGCTGTTCCATGGGTTCATCCGCCGCGATGGTGTGTTGCAAAGCATGACTGGGAGTAAACGCTGAGTGTGTAGGAGCCGGCATGCCGGCTCCTTGGGGTTAGCGTAGGGCTGTCACGATATCGGCGACCGTGCTCAATACGTCCTTGCCCAGTTGCTTGGAGCGTTCACCGGACCAACCGGTTGTAACGTTGGGGGCGTCGTCGTTGTCCTTGAAGGGCATCTCCAGGGTCAGTGACAGGCAGTCGTATTGCTGGCCTACCGCGTTGCACGCCAGGGTCATATTGGCCTCGCCGGGCAGGTCGCGGGTGTAGCCGTAGGTGGTCTGGAAGTCGCGGGTCAGGCCGCTCAAGTGGCTGCGGAAGTGTTTTTCCAGCGTCTCGATGCGTGGGGTGTAGCCGGGATTGCCTTCGCAGCCGGCGGTGAAGACGTAGGGGATTTCTTCGTCGCCATGGATATCGAGGAACATGTCGACGCCGTATTTTTCCATCTGTTGTTGCACGAACAACACTTCCGGGCTGATCGCTTGGCTGGCGCTCTGCCATGCGCGGTTGAGGTCCTGGCCCATGGCGTTGGTGCGCAGATGGCCGTGGAACGCGCCGTCCGGGTTCATGTTGGGCACCAGGTACAGGTCGGCGACTTTCAGCAGGTTTTTCAACTCATCATCACCGTCCTGTTGCAGGCGTTCGATGATGCCTTCTATAAACCATTCGGCCATGTGTTCGCCAGGATGCTGTTGGGCGATGATCCAGACCTTGCGTCGACCGGCGCCGCCTTTGCCGCGACGCAGCAGTTGGATATCACGGCCTTCAACACTTTTACCGGTTGCCAGCAGTTGGGTACCGGCGCGGTTCAAGGCTTGCTCGATCAGCCAGTCGTGACGCTCACGGCTGTAGGGTTCGAAATAGGCGATCCAGGCGTGCTTCTCACGGGTCTCAAGGCTGATATGCAGGATTTCCCCATCAAAGCGCGAGGGCACCCGAAACCAGTTGATATGGTCGTATGACGCCACGGCGTTGTAGCCGCTCCACGCGTGTGGGTAGGAAGACTTACCCGCGTTACTCAGGCGAAAAGTGTGGGTGTGACCCACGTGCATGCCTTCGGCCTTGAAGTGGAACCATTGGAAATGTTGGCTACGGGTGTCGGGTTTGATCGCCAGCAACAACTGGTGGGAATCGTGGGCATCCAGTACCTGGATATTGCCACTGTCGAAGTCGGTGCTGATCTTAATGGAGGTCAAGGCCACGGTCATAGTCTGGTTGCCTGAATATGAGTGTTGTGGCGGCTATATTACACAGGAGTCAGGTAAAGACTGGACGCAAAATTATTGCACGGGGGAGGGGGGCGTCATCCTTGACGCCGCAGCAGCTTAGAATCTATGAGATTGATTCTCAAGCGCTATTTCGCAAAGGTTTGGACTAGAGCGTTCGACTGGCTTTCTTTTGACGATGGTCTTTTGCTACCATGCGCGCCATCGAGCAACACACAGTCTTCATTAGCCTGAAGCCATGCCAGGGAAACTGGCAAAAAAAAGACCCGGCCAAAGAGCCGGGTCAAAAACCGTGATTAGCCTGATGAGGAGATATTCCAAGAGTCCGACCTAAGGTCCCTTGGTCTATCGACTGATCTCGCGATCAGCTAGGCCCAATAATAATCATTATCATTTGCAAGTCAAATGTTTTTATCCGTGAGATAGAAATATTTTTCTTCTGCGCCTGTTATCCGTTCGCTCGAGCCGCTGGCGCCTGCAACGACCGCTCCACCATCGCCTTCGCCATATCAATCAAGTACACCACCGAAAACGCCAGGTCGCGATGGTTGCCCTGGTGGCTGCTCGCAGATTCATAGGCCGTAGCTGCGGCACTGCGCAACAGGTCCGAGGCGTGCACCAGGGCTTCCTCCTGGCTGATGCCTGGTTTGATGGCGAACAGGGTGTCGTCAGGGGCTGTCGTCGACATATCTTCTTTCAAGTAAAAGTCCAACGCGCGCCGGACGGCACCGCTGCTACGCAGGTCGTGGTCTTCAGGGGTTTCGGGTAGGGGATACGGGCTGGTCGTCATAAGGGGCGGTACTCTGTCGTGGGTGGCAAAAACCTTATGTCCGATGATAGTACGTATCGTATTCATGTCATTTTATGGATTACTACAAACTGTTTATTGCCCTGAAAACTGCGTGACGTATTGTCAGCGCCCATGGATAAATGGATAGCGTTGGTCAAGGCCAACATGGAAGACCGCAAGGTCACGCAGGGTGAATTGGCTGAGCGCTTGGGCATGTCTCAAGGCGGCGTGGGGCATTGGCTCAATAAACGCCGTGCGCCTAGCGTAGTGGATATGAATCGGGTGTTGGCGGCGTTGGGGTTGGGGTATCTGGAAGTCGCGCTGGACATTCGCGAGCGGGCCGAGGAAGTGCCTGTGCAGAAGCACTACACCCCGTATTTCCGCTACCCGGTCAGCGATTGGAGCGGGCTGTGCGAGGTCCGTGAAGAGCGTGCGGCCTATTGCGCTGCCCGCTTTGAACTTACCGATTACCATGCCCAGGGCGAAGCGTTCTGGCTGCCGGTCAGCGGCGACGCTATGACCGCGCCCAGCGGGCTGAGCGTCAGCGCGGGCATGCTGATCCTGGTCGACCCGGCCATTCAGGCCGAGCCTGGCAAGCTGGTGGTCGCCCAATGGGCCGCGAGCCCCCAGGCGACCTTCCGCCAGTTGCTGGAAGAAAGCGGCCAGCTCTACCTGGTGCCGCTCAATCCCACCTACCCAAAGCAGCCATTCACTGATGACTGCCACATCCTGGGCGTCGTTGTGCAAGCCACGGCAAAGTTCTAGCCGGCCGGTTCGAGTTCCACCAACGCGCAACCTTCTGCAACCATTTCACCTTCCTTGCAGAACAGCGCCTTGATCACCCCGGCTTGAGGCGCGCGGATGCTGTGTTCCATCTTCATGGCCTCCAGCACCACCAGTTGCGTGCCGGCCTCAACGTTTTGGCCGACTTCCACCAGCACCCGCACGATACTGCCGTTCATCGGCGCCGTCAGGCCGCCTTGATGGGACTGGTTGGCCTCAACCGCCGCAATCGGGTCGAACACTGTCACGCCCTGCATCTCGCCGTCCCAGAGCAAAAACACGCGGGTGCCGCTGCGAACTGCCAGATGGCTGCGACGCACGCCTTGTTGCTCGATCAGCAACTGTTCGCCTCGCAAGTTCGGCGCATCCGAGGCCAGCGTGACTAACCGATCCTGGCCATTGCAGCTCAAATGCAGCGAAACTTCGGCAGGCAACCCGGCACGAAACCCTCGCGTCTCCCCCCAAGGTCCATCACCCTTCGGCAAGCTCTGAATGAAGGCCGCGCCCGCCGCTTGCCAGAATTCATCACTCAATTCCCCAGGCGCCGGCAGCAACTGCTCCTGATAGCGCGGAATGAACCCGGTATCCAACTCGGCTGCCGCAAATGCCGAGTGTCCGATAATCCGCCGTAAGAAGCCCAGGTTGGTCTTGAGCCCGCCGATGGCAAACTCCTCCAGCATGGCCAACAATCGCAACCGCGCCTGTTCACGGTCTTCACCCCAGGCAATCAGCTTGCCGAGCATGGGATCGTAGAACGGCGACACGCTGTCGCCTTGCTCCACGCCGCTGTCCACCCGGCGCCCAGGGCCCGGTGCGGATTCGCGGTACAGCGCCAGGTGACCGGTGGCGGGCAGGAAGTCATTGGCCGGGTCTTCGGCATACAGCCGCACTTCGATCGCATGGCCGACCAGCGGCACCTGCTCCTGGGTGATCGGCAACGCCTCTCCCTGGGCGACACGGATTTGCCAGGCCACCAAGTCCAGGCCAGTGATCGCCTCGGTCACCGGGTGCTCCACTTGCAGCCGAGTGTTCATCTCCATGAAGAAGAACTCACCGCGTGCGTCCAGCAAGAACTCCACGGTGCCTGCGCCGACATAGCCGATGGCCTGGGCGGCGCGCACGGCGGCTTCGCCCATGGCCTTGCGCTGTTCAACACTCAGTCCCGGTGCTGGCGCCTCTTCGACAACCTTCTGGTGACGACGCTGGATCGAGCAGTCACGTTCATTGAGGTACAGGCAATGTCCATGCTGATCGGCAAACACCTGGATCTCCACATGGCGTGGCTTGAGCAGGTACTTTTCCACCAACATCTGCCCATTGCCGAAGGACGACAGTGCCTCGCGCTGTGCCGAGGCCAGGGCTTCGGCCAACTGGCTGACATCCTCGACCACCTTCATGCCCTTGCCGCCGCCACCCGCCGTAGCCTTGAGCAGCACGGGATAGCCGATACGCTCGCAGGCTGCGCGGAAGGTCTCCAGGTCCTGGGCTTCGCCGTGGTAACCCGGTACCAAGGGGACCCCGGCGGTTTCCATCAAGGCCTTGGCGGCCGACTTGCTGCCCATGGCATCGATGGCCGAGGCGGGCGGGCCGAGAAAGATCAATCCGGCCGCTTCAATCGCGCGGGCAAAACCTGCGTTCTCCGACAAAAAACCGTAACCCGGATGGATCGCCTGGGCACCGCTGGCCTGGGCTGCAGCGATCAGTTTGTCGATTTGCAGGTAGCTGTCAGTGGCCTTGCTGCCGCCCAGGTCGACGCGGATATCCGCCTCACGGCTGTGGCGCGCATCGCGGTCAGTGGCGCTGTGCACCGCCACGGTGGTCAGGCCCATGGCCTTGGCGGTGCGCATCACTCGGCAAGCAATCTCGCCCCGGTTGGCCACCAGTAGGGTCGTCAACGTGCTCATGAACGCGGCTCCTGCGATTGCCAGCTGGGTGGACGTTTTTGCAGGAAGGCGCGCAGGCCTTCCTGGCCTTCGGCGCTGACACGAATGCGCGCAATGGCGTTTTCGCAATAGCGGCGCAGGGCCGGGGTGAGGGCGCCGTGGCCCACTTCGCGCAGCAAGTCCTTGCTGGCGCGCATGGCCGCCGGGCTGTTTTGCAGGAGGTTGGCAATCCACTGTTCGACCTGTTGATCCAACTCGCTGATCGGATAGCTTTCCGCCAACAAACCGATCTCCCGAGCCCGCTGGCCACCAAAGCGTTCAGCGGTCAACGCATAGCGCCGTGCTGCACGCTCGCCGATGGCTTGCACCACGAACGGACTGATCACCGCCGGCGCCAGGCCAATGCGCACTTCCGACAGACAGAACTGCGCATCGTCCGCACCAATCGCCATGTCACAGCAACTGATCAAGCCCAGCGCACCGCCGTAGGCCGCGCCTTGCACCACCGCCAGGGTCGGGATTTTCAACTTGGCCAGGTTGTACATCAACTCGGCCAACTCACGGGCATCGTCCAGATTGGTGTGGTAATCCAGCTCGGCCGATTGCTGCATCCAGGCCAGGTCGGCCCCGGCGCTGAAATGCTTGCCGCGCCCACGCAGCACCAGAAAACGCAGGGAAGGATCGCCCTGTACGTGGTCGAGGGCAATGATCAGTTCGCGGATCATTTCGGCGTTGAACGCGTTGTTCTTGGCTTCACGACTGAGCCACAGCGTGGCAAAGCCACGGCGGTCGGTGATCAGTTCGAGGGTGTTGAAGTCGCTCATGGGATACAGCTCCATTTACATGCGGAACACGCCGAAGCGGCTCGGCTCGATGGGGGCATTCAGCGAAGCGGACAAGGCCAGGGCCAGCACGTCACGGGTCTGCAACGGGTCAATCACACCGTCGTCCCACAGGCGCGCGCTGGAGTAGTAGGGGTGGCCCTGGGTTTCGTACTGGTCGAGGATCGGCTGCTTGATGGCGGCCTCTTCTTCGGCGCTGAACCCCACGCCGGCGCGTTCGGCCTGCTCGCGCTTGACCTGCACCAGCACGCCGGCCGCCTGTTCGGCGCCCATCACGCCGATGCGTGCATTCGGCCACATCCACAGGAAGCGCGGGTCATAGGCGCGGCCACACATGCCATAGTTACCGGCGCCAAAGCTGCCGCCGATGATCACCGTGAACTTCGGCACCTTGGCGCAGGCCACGGCGGTGACCAGCTTGGCGCCGTGCTTGGCAATGCCGCCGGCTTCGTACTTCTGGCCGACCATGAAGCCGGTGATGTTCTGCAGGAACAACAGCGGAATGCCGCGCTGGCAGGCCAGTTCGATAAAGTGCGCGCCTTTTTGCGCGGCTTCTGCAAACAGGATGCCGTTGTTGGCCAGGATCGCAATCGGGTAGCCATGCAGGTGTGCAAAGCCGCACACCAGCGTGGTCCCGAACAGCGCCTTGAACTCATCGAACACTGAACCGTCCACCAGCCGTGCGATCACTTCGCGCACATCAAAGGGCTGCTTGGCATCGGCCGGGATCACGCCATACAACTCTTCGCTGCTGTACAACGGCGCCACGGGCGGGCGTTGCAGCAACTCGCCCTGTTTGCGCCAATTGAGGTTGGCCACACTGCGCCGGGCCAGGGCCAGGGCGTGTTCATCGCTGTCGGCATAGTGGTCGGCGACGCCAGAGATCTTGCAGTGCACATCGGCACCGCCGAGGTCTTCGGCGCTCACCACTTCACCCGTCGCGGCTTTCACCAGCGGCGGGCCGGCAAGGAAGATGGTGGCCTGGTTGCGCACCATGATCGCTTCGTCGGCCATGGCCGGCACATAGGCGCCACCGGCGGTGCACGAGCCCATTACCACTGCGATCTGCGGGATGCCTTTGGCGCTCATGTTGGCCTGGTTGAAGAAGATCCGCCCGAAGTGTTCGCGGTCGGGGAACACTTCATCCTGACGCGGCAGGTTGGCGCCGCCGGAGTCCACCAGGTAGATGCACGGCAGGCGGTTCTGCTCGGCGATCGTCTGGGCGCGCAGGTGTTTTTTCACGGTGAGCGGGTAGTAGGAACCGCCTTTCACCGTCGCGTCGTTGGCGACGATCATGCATTCGACGCCTTCCACCCGGCCGATCCCGGCAATCACCCCGGCGGCAGGCACGTCTTCGCCATACACCTGATGGGCGGCCAGTTGGCTGAGTTCAAGGAACGGCGAGCCGGGGTCGAGCAAACGGTTGATGCGCTCGCGGGGCAACAGTTTGCCGCGTGAGGTGTGCCGCTCCTGGGCCTTGGCGCCGCCGCCTTGCTGCACGTGAGCGAGCAGGCTGTGCAGCGCGTCGACCTGTTGGCGCATCGCTGCGCTGTTGGCGGCAAACTCCGCCGAACGTGGGTTGAGTTGGGTATGCAAGGTGGCCATGGTGCGCTCCTTCAGCGGGTTTCGTTGAAGAGTTCGCGACCGATCAGCATGCGGCGGATCTCACTGGTGCCGGCGCCGATTTCATACAGCTTGGCGTCCCGCAGCAGCCGACCGGCAGGGAATTCATTGATATAGCCGTTACCGCCCAGGATCTGGATCGCGTCGAGTGCCATCTGCGTGGCGCGTTCGGCGCTGTAAAGGATCACCCCGGCCGCATCCTTGCGCGTGGTTTCGCCACGCTCACAGGCCTGGGCCACCGCGTACAGATAGGCGCGACTGGCGTTGAGCTGGGTGTACATGTCGGCGACCTTGCCCTGGATCAGCTGGAATTCGCCAATGCTCTGGCCGAACTGCTTGCGGTCGTGGATATAGGGCACGATCAGGTCCATGCAGGCTTGCATGATCCCGGTGGGGCCGCCGGACAGCACCACGCGTTCGTAGTCCAGGCCGCTCATCAGCACTTTCACGCCGCCGTTAAGCACGCCGAGGATGTTTTCTTCGGGTACTTCAACGTCATCGAAAAACAGCTCGCAGGTGTTGGAGCCGCGCATGCCCAGCTTGTCGAATTTGTTGCTGCGGCTGAAGCCTTTCCAGTCACGCTCGACGATGAAGGCGGTGATGCCGTGAGGGCCTTTCTCCAGGTCGGTCTTGGCGTAGATCACGTAGGTGCTGGCGTCGGGGCCATTGGTGATCCAGGTCTTGCTGCCGTTGAGCACATAATGATCGCTGCGTTTGTCGGCGCGCAGTTTCATCGAGACCACATCGGAACCGGCATTCGGCTCGCTCATGGCCAGGGCGCCGACGTGTTCGCCGCTGATGAGTTTGGGAAGGTACTTGAGTTTCTGTGCGTGGTTACCGTTGCGGTTGATCTGGTTCACACATAGGTTGGAGTGTGCGCCGTAGGACAACGCCACCGAGGCCGAGCCACGGCTGATCTCTTCCATCGCTACCACGTGGGCCAGGTAACCCAGGCCGGCGCCGCCGTATTCTTCCGGGACGGTGATGCCCAACAGGCCCATGTCGCCGAATTTCTGCCACAGGTCGGCGGGGAACAGGTTGTCACTGTCGATTTGTGCTGCGCGCGGCGCGATTTCCTTGCTCACGAAGGACTGCACCTGGTCGCGCAGCATGTCGATGGTTTCACCGAGGGCGAAGTTCAGGGACGGGTAACTCATGGACAGGCACCTTAATGTGAGCGTTGTTTTTGTGTGGAGGGCGCGCCAGGGGAGGGCGCTCACCTTTACGTTAACGTAAGCTTGCGTTGCGATGCTGTCAATCGTAGTTTACGTTTACGTCAACCTACAAAAAAGACAACAGGGGTCGTTATGGATCAACCAAACCAGAGCTACAGCCGTGGCTCCCAGGACAAGACCTTGCTGGCCATGACCATTGGCCAAGCCTTTGACCGAACCGTCGCGCAATTCCCCGAGGGTGAGGCCTTGGTGGTGCGTCATCAGCAGCGCCGCTACACCTGGCGGCAATTGGCCGAAGCGGTCGATGTGCACGCCCGTGCGTTTCTCGCCCTGGGCATGCAGACCGGCGATCGTCTGGGCATCTGGGCACCCAATTGCGCCGAGTGGTGCATCAGCCAGATCGCCAGTGCCAAGCTCGGCGTGATCCTGGTGAATATCAACCCGGCCTACCGCAGCAGTGAATTGGACTACGTGCTCAAGCAATCCGGCTGTCAGTGGCTGGTGTGCGCCGGGTCGTTCAAGACGTCCGATTACCACGCGATGTTGCAGGAATTGAAACCCGACCTGCGCGGCATGATCAGCCTCGACCCCAGTCCTCCCCCAGGATTCATGCCTTGGTTGCAGCTATCGGCCCTCGGTGCAGGCGTCTCACCCGAAGAGTTACACAGCCGCCAGGCCAGCCTGCATTTCGACCAACCCGTGAATATCCAGTACACCTCCGGCACCACCGGCTTCCCCAAGGGCGCCACCCTCAGCCACCACAACATCCTCAATAACGGCTACATGGTCGGCGAAAGCCTGGGCTTGACCGCGCAGGACCGCCTGGTGATCCCGGTGCCGCTGTACCACTGCTTCGGCATGGTCATGGGCAACCTGGGTTGCATCACCCACGGCACCACCATGATCTATCCCAATGACGGTTTTGATCCGCTGTTGACCCTCAGCGCCGTCGCCGAAGAACGCGCCACCGGCCTGTACGGCGTGCCCACCATGTTCATCGCCATGCTCGATCACCCGCGCCTTGGCGAGTTCGACCTGTCTACCCTGCGCACCGGCATCATGGCCGGCGCCACATGCCCCATCGAAGTCATGCGCCGCGTGATCAGCGAGATGCATATGAGCGAAGTGCAAATTGCCTATGGCATGACGGAAACCAGCCCGGTGTCCTTGCAGACCGGCGCGGATGACGATCTGGAGCGCCGCGTGACCACGGTTGGCCGCACTCAGCCGCAACTTGAAAACAAGATCATCGACGCCGACGGCAACACCGTTGTGCGCGGCGAAATCGGCGAACTCTGCACCCGTGGCTACAGTGTGATGCTCGGCTACTGGAACAACCCCGACGCCACCCGCGAGGCCATCGACGCCGCCGGCTGGATGCACACCGGCGACCTGGCGAGCATGGACACCCATGGCTACGTGTGCATCGCCGGGCGCAACAAGGACATGATCATTCGTGGCGGCGAGAACGTGTACCCGCGTGAGCTGGAAGAGTTTTTCTTCACCCATCCGGCGGTGGCGGATGTGCAGGTCATTGGCATTCCGGATGAGCGCTACGGTGAAGCGATCGTTGCGTGGATCAAGTTCCATCCGGGCCATCTGGCCAGTGAGCTGGAGCTCCAGACGTGGTGCAAGGGACGTATCGCGCACTTCAAGACGCCCAAGTACTTCAAGTTCGTGGATGAGTTTCCGATGACGGTGACGGGCAAGGTCCAGAAATTCCGCATGCGCGAGATCAGTATTGGCGATTATGGGCTTCATCGTTAATGATGGATTGCCAGTCCTGCCAGCTTATAAGGGGCAGGGCTGAAGGTGCTTATATACCTCTCTGTTGGCACTCGAATATCACATATTGACCGTTCATTCGGCCAATTAGAGTTCGCCACATGGCAGACCTTGAACAAAGTGGAAAAAATCCGGTAAACGATACGCGCAGTGTTCATGGCGTCGTTGTGCAGGCGCGCCTGTCATCGTGGTACAGCGCTGCAACAGTCAAGCGCAAACAAGCGTTACATGAGTGGGAGTTGAATATTCCGCACTGGTATAAAACGCTGTCCCCGGACAGACGGAAAGTCTTGGAAGCGGCCCATCAGAGAAGTATGGGTGCGCTTAATATGCTGGATGGGATTTTAAAGGATTTAAAAGGTGCTATCGAATTCGCCGAACCCTTGCTGCAGGCAGCGATACAACAGAAAACCGGGCGATTCATTGATGTAAAACGTGTTTTTTTTGCGCGTAAGGAATTCATGGCGGCTGATCGCTCAAAGGTCTTCGGCGTTGAAGCAACAGGGTATTGTTACTACACAGGCCTCAGCTTGATAGAGGCGGCCCTGCAGAACTTTTCCGCGAATGAGGCCGTTGAATCAAATGACGACGATTCCAGCCTTATCACGCATTACGACTTTCATCGGCGGCCCGCACCAACGACGTTCAACGCAGGGGCAGTGCTGGCGCGTAGTGACCCTCTCAAGCCTCATGTGTTTGCCGGCTTATGTCGAGACCTGGATTTGGGCAAGCTGTATTTGGCGCATGTAACGTCAATTGTCAAACCGCCGGACAAGCCTGAGGGAGTTTCAGACAACGATGCCGCAAGGGTGCGTAGTCGAATCACGGCTTCAACGAGGCAACAGATATTATTCGCCGCTGAAGTAGCGCTGGAGCTCGGCAATATAAAACAAGACGCCTACACGCTATTAAAAGAGCTGGCTTTTTGGAAGGCTGATGTGACGTGGAGAGGCAAGAGTGTACATTTTTCAAACTTGAATATGCTGCATGTTGAGCTAAAGCAGATCATTGTTATCGGGCCCCTGACATTCGGGTATGTGCGGGGCGTCAAAGTGTTTCACAGGGAACCTTGTATTGTCTTTATTCCTGGAGATCCTATTTGTGAGTTGAAAGAGTACGCCGGTCTTGGCGGTCTACAGACTGATCTCGTCGAAAGATTGTGCTCGGGCGAGTATCGACGGTTTTTCAGCCAGTATGTGCCCTACGAGCAACAAACGAAATTTTTTAGTAGCGTGAAACTTCACCTTGATCAACTCAATATGTATGCCGAAGACGAAGATTTCGACCCTGAAAAAACAAGCACCGGTACTTGGTCAACAGGTTATGGCATCAGCATGCCTAGGACGTGGGGTGATCATTCTCTGCAAAAAGTCGATTTAATATTGAGCAATGCACGGGCGATGGTGGTATCCACCGCCAGTGCCGATGACAACGCCCGTAACGCATGGTTGATGTCGTTGGCCAGTGTTGCGTTGACCGTGGTGAATGTTGCCTCATTCGTCGTCCCGCAACTGGCGCCGTTGATGCTGCTGATTGGCGCGGTGCAAATGCTCTATGAGATTGCTACGGGCGCAGAGGCTTGGGAAGAGGGCGACATGAAAGAGGCGTGGGCGCATGTTTCGGCCGTAGCCTTTAATGTGACGACGGCAGTTGTAGGCGCCAAGCTGTTGCCGATGATCAAGACCCCGTTTGTCCAGGCACTGGCACACGTCCGTTGTCCTGACGCCAATGTGCGTTTGTATGCGCCTGGGCTGAAACCTTACCTGCGACAGGTATCACTGCCCGAATCCTTGAAGGCCAATGCAAACGGGTTGTTTGAACACGACGATAATTTATACCTGGCGGAAAACGACGGGCATTACTTGGTGGAGCCGTCGGGCACCGGTAACACCTACCGGATTGTGCATCCGCAAAACCCTTCAGCCTACTCGCCGCAGGTTCGCCTTACGGAGGCTGGGGCTTGGATACATGAACATGAAAATCCGCTGACATGGACCACGCCGCAATTGATGCAGCGCCTGGGGCCAGTGGCGCAGAGACTTGGACAGCAACCCTTAAAGCTTGAGCGCATCTGCCAAATGGCTGCGGTGGATAGCAGCATGTTGCGCAAGATGCATGTAGACCAGGGGCGCGTCCCAGGTCTATTGGCAGACATTCTCAAGCGTTTTGACATCGACGAGACAATCGCGAGTGAAAAAAAACCGGGTGTCAGGGCGTCATTATTGGCGAAACACCAGGCCGATCTTTTTGCGCAACGTTATGCGGCAACCGAGAGCGAAAGCGGTGCAGCGGTCGGATTGCTCAAACGGTTGCTCGGATCGCTGCCCGATAGTGTGGCGCAAGAGCTGTTGAGCCACGCCAGCAAGGCTGAAGTGCAGATGATCGAGCAGCACCAACGCGTACCGTTGCGTTTGGCAGAGGAGGCCCGCTGCTATCAACAAGAAGTACGCTTGGCGCGGGCTTACGAAGGGCTCTATCGCAAGACCCTGGGCAATGACGATACGCAACGTATGGTTCTGCATAGCGTGAAGACGCTGCCTGGCTGGCCATCTGACCTGCGCATCGAGGTGCTGGAAAAGACCAGCGAAGGAGGTGAGCGCGTTGTCGACTCCATAGGGCCGGAGGGTGTGGCGGCGAAGCGACTTTTGATCAAGTTTGGCCCACAAAATCTTTATGAAGTACGGGATGACAAGTTCGGAGTATTGAACCAGCAGGCCGATATCTATGGAGCTATACAGGCGGCGGTTTCGCCAGAGGATTTGACGGTGATGAAGTTGACGGCCGGTGACCGTGGCGCGAGCCTGAAACAAGCGCTGCAGCAGAAGCCGCTGATGCCGCGTGATCAATTGCGCAAGTTACTGAAAATGCAGCCTGTGAAACCAGGGTATAAACCGCCAATGCGCCTCGCTGACGGACGTTTTGGTTATCCACTAAGCCCGTTGAGAGGCGCTGGCCGCCGGCCTTTTGTGTGTGAAATGAAAGCGGCAAAGCTCTATCCGTCTAAGTCCATCGAAGCGGTAGAAGAGATGCTGGGCCTCAGCGAGCTTGACGATGCTGGGATGTTGGCAAGACTGGAGCAGCTTGAGCAGGAGTTCAATCAACTTAATGCCGATTTGAAGGACTGGGAGCAGAAGGCGGGCGCGGTTGGTTCTGCCAGGGACCGGCGCAGAGTCGCCAATACCCTGAAAGGAGTCTGGCGGCGGACCTCCCCGCAAGCGTTCGCCTCAGATCAAACGCCCATCGGTCACATTCTCGATTTGTCCGACGAGGTTGTCGGAGAGTTACCCCCGATCACCGCCAATATGGACCATGTGGGCAGTTTGGTTTTACCTCGAATGGCGCTGACAGATGCTTCCTTGCCCTTTCTGAGTTCATTCAGGCGCTTGCGCTGGCTGAATATGAGCGATAACCACCTCACCCGGTTGCCGGAGTTTGCTGACGGCGCGGTGACCAAGCTCGACTTGAGTAATAACGCTATCCGACTGACCGAACAGAGCCGTATGCGCCTGGAACGCATGCAGAGTTTGAAGATTCTCAGGCTCTCCGGTAACCGCCAATTGGGGTGGGTGGCCAATCTGCACGGGCTGCGCAATCTTATCCAGATTTACCTGGCGAACACTGGAACCACAACGTTTCCCGCTGGCGCTGAGCAGTTGACCAACCTGGCCATGATCGACCTGCATTCAAATCGAATCACCACTTTGCCTGAGTACGCTTACCAGCATCTGGATCGAATCAACTTGCATGACAATCCGTTTTCGGCAGCGACCCGTGCACGTCTTCGACTTGACCCGTTGGATCCGGCTCAATGGGGCGATCACGTTACGCACGACGAAGCGCGAGAGCTTTGGCTGCACGACTCTCCCGTAACTGAGCGGGTCCGCCGGGGCATGACTTGGGATGAGGTCAAGCTCAACCCTCAGTCGGATGCGTTTTTCACCGTGCTGGCAGACACCACCCGTTGCGCCGAATACGCCTCTGGGGTGACCCGTCCTGCAATGGCGGAGCGGGTCTGGGAGATGCTTGAAGCCGCGAAGGAAAGCCAGG
The DNA here is from genome assembly GCF_037479595.1 of Pseudomonas sp. MYb541. Classification (NCBI taxonomy): domain Bacteria; kingdom Pseudomonadati; phylum Pseudomonadota; class Gammaproteobacteria; order Pseudomonadales; family Pseudomonadaceae; genus Pseudomonas; species Pseudomonas sp. MYb541. The sequence goes on from NZ_JBBGYS010000003.1 coordinate 106,458, forward strand.
CCATTCGTGAGTCGTTATTCAAGGCCGCTGATGATCGAATCACTTGTGGTGACGGCAGTTCGGTTGAGTTCATGAACCTGGAAAGTGAGCTGTTGGCGGCCAAGGCGCTTGAGATGGCAGGAGAGGGAGATGCGGAAGGCAAGCTTATTGCCACTGCCGAACAGCTATTTCGCCTGAAGCTGGTAGACGTCATCGCTCAGCGGGATGTCGAAGCGCGAGGGCGTGGTTTTGCTGAGCAGGTCGAAGTCATTCTTGCCTATCGAACCAGGCTGGCGGACAGGCTTGGGTTACCGGTCAAGTCCCGCGGCATGCTGTTTCCTCGGCAAGCTAATGTGAGCCAGGCAGCTATCGATGATGCCTATGCACAAGTGCTCGTGGATGAGCGTGTTATCAGCAACAAGGTTGATTTTTTTTTGGAGAGGGCGTTTTGGGAGAAACATCTTCGCAGCCACTACTCACGAGAATTCGCGTCGTTGATGGAGCTGGTTATTGAGGAAATAGACGAAAAAAGCGCGGCGTTGGATGAACTTTCAGCATTACAAGACGCTCAGGATAACGCTGCAGATCAAGCGACAAAAGATGCCTGGCAGGCAAAACATGATGAGGTGGTCGACCGACTGGCGAGCCTGTTGGGCAAGACCCGGGATGAGATACTGGTGGATGGCTCGATGCAAAGTGTTTTTTACAATGACGAAATGAAGCTGCTCGGTGCCGAGCGGGCGCGAGAGGAAAGGCTTAATCTACAAACCTTGACACGAAGCGTGCTTGAAAAAGTCGGCGCGACGCACGGCGCTCAGGTCTGAATTTGATGCGCCCACGAGGGGCGGGCCAACAAGCTTGAACGCATCGCCTGATAAGCATTCCGACAGACAGCACAAAGGGGACCCGAAGGTCCCCTTTAATTTGTCGTTGCGTGCTCTTTTTTTATTATTGAGGGGCGGTCTATTGTTGTTTTTGGCAACCGTTACCCTTTACCGCTGTTTTTGGCGACCCCCATCCGGGGTCAAGAGCAAACGTATTTTTTTGAGCGCTGATCTGCTTCTTCGTTAACGATCCAACCAGTGGGTAGCTACCTGAGGTAGTTTTATTTTTCTCTAACCGGTTGCGGGTTTCGGCACGCCGTACCCTGCGAAGCACATCTTCTCCAAAAAAATCTGTTAGCTGCGTCTCTGCCGTGTTGTTTTTGTTATGTCAGAGTCGTTTCGTCTTATTTTTATTAGGTTTGGCGCTTTTTATTCTTGTTATGCCATAGAGATAGCAGAAGCCGTGCCAACTTTTAAAAACCCTTTAAAATCAATGGTTTGATTTTTGTATAAGATTTCGCTTGCAGAAAATACGACAAAAAATGTTCCCGTGTTACTCGATGTGTAGGCGTGCGGTAACACATTGTCACGGCTAAGCTACTCAACCGGCGTTACGCGCCTTGGCCACGCGTGACCCTGTCGGCCGGCCCAGCACGTTGCTGATTTGCTGACCGGCGCCAATCAATGCCTGCAGGTCGATACCCGTCTCGATACCCAGGCCGTCAAGCAGGTACAGCACATCTTCGGTAGCGACGTTACCGCTGGCGCCCTTGGCGTATGGGCAGCCGCCGAGGCCCGCGATAGAGCTGTCGAACACCGTGATCCCTTCCAGCAAACTGGCGTAGATGTTTGCGATGGCCTGGCCATAGGTGTCATGGAAGTGGCCGGCCAATTTCTGCCGAGGCACCTGGGCCCCGACCACGTCGAACAGTCGCCGCGTGGCGCCCGCCGTGCCGGTGCCGATGGTGTCGCCCAGGGACACCTCATAGCAGCCCATGGCGTATAACTCGTGCGCCACCGCCGCGACCTGTTCCGGCGCGATCTGGCCTTCGTACGGGCAGCCCAGCACGCACGACACATAACCCCGCACGCTGACCCCATTCTGCTTGGCCGCCGCCATGATCGGCGCAAAGCGCTCCAGGCTTTCGCTGATGGAGCAGTTGATATTGCGCTGGGAAAACGCCTCGGATGCGGCCGCAAACACCGCCACTTCCTTCACGCCGGCGGCCAGCGCATCCTCGAAACCGCGCAGGTTCGGCGTCAGCGCGCCATAGGTCACGCCGGGTTTGCGCTGGATCTGCGCGAACACCTCGGCGGAACCGGCCATCTGCGGCACCCACTTGGGCGATACAAAACTGCCGACTTCGATATAGCTCAAGCCAGCAGCGCTGAGAGCGTCCACCAACCGAACCTTGTCCGCTACGCTGATGGGCTGGGCTTCATTCTGCAGGCCGTCGCGCGGGCCTACTTCCACCAGGCGCACATGTGAGGGGAGAGACATGGCAATTACCTTCTGATCAATGGCCGGCCTGGCGCAGGGTGTGGGCCAGGGCCTGGGTGCAGCGCTCTTCAGCGGTGTCCAGTTCCAGCTTCATTTGTTCGATATCCAGCAACTGCTGCTCAAGCTGCTCACGGCGCTCGGCGATTTTCGCCAGCATGCTGTTGAGTTGCACGTGGTTACCGCTGGTGGGGTCGTAGAGCTCGATGAGTTCGCGGCACTCGGCCAGGGAAAAACCGATACGCTTGCCCCGCAGGATCAGCTTGAGGCTGACCTTGTCCCGGGCCGAGTAGATGCGCTCCTGACCCCGACGTTCCGGGGCCAGCAGGCCTTGTTCTTCGTAGAAGCGAATGGCGCGGGTGGTGATGTCGAGCTCGCGGGCGAGGTCGGAGATGCTGTAGGTGGTACTCATGGGGGCGCTCAAGAAAGTCTTGGCATTAAGCTAATGGCAGGTTGACGTAAACGTCAAGCGAATCCCTGTAGGAGCCGGCTTGCCGGCGATGGTCGTCAACGATGACGCAGCAAGCCCGGACAAGTGCGGTGACTGTGCGTTTTTCGCCGGCAAGCCGGCTCCTACAGAGGGTGTGACAATCTCAGGATTGTTGTTTGTCGAGCTTCTTCTCGTGCGCCGTGACTTGCTGGCACAACTCGATCATCTGCTCGCGCATCCAGCGGTTCGCCGGGTCCTGGTCGGTGCTTTCGTGCCAGTACAGGTGGGTTTCCACCGGCGGCACGTCGTTGACCGGCAGGTTGAACCAATGCAATTCATGGCGGCGCGCGAAGCGCTCGGGCACGGTCATGACCATATCGGTCTGCTGCAACACCTGCGAGGCCATCAAGTAGTGCTGGGAGCGCAGGGCGATCTTGCGTTGCAGCCCCATCTTGCCCAGCGCCAGGTCCACATGGCCCAGGCCGTTGCGCCGGCTGGAGATATGGATGTGGGTCAGCCCCAGGTAATCATCCAGGCTCAGCTTGTCCTTGCCCGCCAGCGGATGGCCCTTGCGCATGGCGCACACGTAGCGGTCTTCCATCAGCTTGACGTGGCGTACCTGCGGGTCGGTGTTGAGCGGCGCGTCCACGGCAAAGTCCAGGCGCCCAGCAGCCAGTTCCTTGGTGGTTTCGCGGCGCTTGGACAGGAAACTCTCGATCACCACCGTGGGCGCCAGGCGGCGCAGGCGCTGGAACAACAGTGGCAGGATCACCGCCTCGGTGAGGTCGGTCATGCTGATGCGATAAGTCTTGGCCGCCTGTTGCGGGTTGAAGATGCGGCTCTCTTGCACCGACACCCGCAGCAATGACAGCGCATTGCGCACCGGCCCGATGATGTTTTGCGCCATCGGCGTGGGCACCATGCCCTGGGCGGTGCGCACGAACAACGGGTCGTTGAAGGTTTCCCGAAGACGTGCCAGAGCGTTGGACACCGCCGGTTGGGTGATGCCGACAATCTGTCCGGCGCGGGTCAGGTTGGCTTCGGTGTAGATAGCGTCAAAGACGATGAAGAGGTTGAGGTCGACCTTGCTCAGATTCATTTCGTTGCGCTCTTATTGTTAGGTGTCCATCGGTCAATCATATATCGGTGATGAATGTTAATACACGCCGAGAATAGGTTAGGTAAATTTTCGTAGCTCATCTAGCATCGACTTCATGACCTAAACAACCTCTCAGAGAAGGGAGCTGCTCATGGATTTCGCCTATTCGCCCAAGGTTCAGGAACTGCGTGAGCGCGTCACTGCGTTCATGGACGCTTACGTTTACCCGGCCGAGCCGGTGTTCGAACGCCAGGTCAGCGAGGGCGACCGCTGGCAGCCCACCGCAATCATGGAAGAGCTGAAGGCCAAGGCTAAAGCCGAAGGTTTGTGGAACCTGTTCCTGCCGGAATCCGAGCTGGGCGCCGGCCTCACCAACCTTGAGTACGCGCCATTGGCCGAAATCATGGGCCGCTCGCTGTTGGGCCCCGAGCCGTTCAACTGTTCCGCCCCCGATACCGGCAACATGGAAGTGCTGGTGCGCTACGCCAACGAAGAACAGAAACAACGCTGGTTGCAGCCGCTGCTGCGCGGCGAGATTCGCTCCGCATTTGCCATGACCGAACCGGATGTGGCGTCTTCGGACGCTACCAACATGGCTGCCCGCGCCGAACGCCAGGGCGATGAGTGGGTAATCAACGGCAAGAAATGGTGGACCTCCGGCGCCTGCGACCCGCGCTGCAAGATCCTGATCTTCATGGGCCTGAGCAACCCGGACGCGCCGCGTCACCAGCAACACTCGATGATCCTGGTGCCGGTGGACACCCCCGGCGTGAAGATCGTGCGCCCGCTGCCGGTGTTCGGCTACGACGACGCACCCCACGGCCATGCCGAAGTGCTGTTCGACAATGTGCGCGTACCCTACGAAAACGTGTTGCTGGGTGAGGGCCGTGGCTTTGAAATCGCCCAGGGCCGCCTTGGCCCAGGCCGTATCCACCACTGCATGCGTTCCATCGGCATGGCCGAGCGCGCGCTGGAATTGATGTGCAAGCGTTCCGTCAGCCGAACTGCATTCGGTAAGCCATTGGCGCGCTTGGGCGGCAATATCGACAAGATCGCCGACTCGCGCATGGAAATCGACATGGCGCGCCTGCTGACCTTGAAAGCAGCCTACATGATGGACACCGTGGGTAACAAAGTCGCGAAAAGCGAAATCGCCCAGATCAAGGTGGTTGCACCGAATGTGGCCTTGAAGGTGATCGACCGTGCGATCCAGATCCATGGCGGTGCTGGTGTCTCCAACGACTTCCCGCTGGCCTACATGTACGCCATGCAACGTACCTTGCGCCTGGCCGATGGCCCGGATGAAGTGCACCGGGCGGCGATCGGCAAGTTTGAGATTGGCAAGTATGTGCCTAAAGAACTGATGCGCAGCGGGCAATAAGCAGCAATAGGCGGGGAGGTTGGGTATTCAATACACCCAAACCTCCACCCGCCGATTTTTGATCCGCCCTTCATCCGCCGTATTCGCCGCTACCGGCATCTGCGCGCCAAACCCGCGGATATCGCGCAATACCACGCCGTTCTTGACCAATTCCCGGCGCACCGCCATTGCCCGCAACTTTGACAGCAACGCTGCCCGCTGCGGATCGTTCTTGGCATCGCCAAAGCCCACCAGCGTCACCTGCTTGTCCAGCTTGTTGTGGCTTTTGAGGTACGCCACCACCCGCTGCAAATCCTGGCGGGCCTTGCTGTCCAGGCTTGCGCTGCCTTCCTCGAAACGAAAATTCACCGTCAGGCGCTGGGCATCCCGCGCAATTGCTTGATAGTCATCAGGCATCGAAGTACGCGGCTCCACGGCCATCGCCTGTACCTGCTGCGCGATAAAACCATTGGCTGCCACGATCGCCTGGCCCTTGCTGCTTTGGCTGAAGTCCACCAACGCCTTGGCCCATGGATTGCGACTCAACGGCGGCAAGTAAAAGAGCAGCCGACGTGACAGCGGATAATCCTCGGTCGCAATCAGGCTGTTCAACGGCAACATGGGTTGCGAGTCGCCATCCACTATCGCCGCCGCTTTGGCCTGGCGGATGTAGGGCAGCCCGATAAAGCCAATGCCCTGGGGATCCTGGCTGACCGCGTCGGAGAGTTGCTCGCTGGATTCGAAACGCTTGGCGCCCGGCGCGAGCGGCTTGCCACGCAGACGCAGTACCAGGTCCTTGAACGTATCGTAGGTGCCGGATTGATCATCCCGCGCGTACAGATGAATCGGCCCTCCGACGCCACCGAGCGCCTCCCAGGTACTGACTTCGCCATTGAAGATCTGCGCCAGTTGCTCGGTATTCAGGGTGTTCAACGGGTTTTGCGGGTGGAGGATGATGGCCAGGCCATCGATGGCGATCACCTGTTCGGCTTCGGGGCTTTTCAGGTCGCCGAGGGGTTCGAGGTCTACCAGTTCGCTGTCTTTTATCGGGCGCGATGAAGCTGCCAGGTCGGCTGTGGCTTTCTTTAGCGCCGTGAAACCGGTACTTGATCCGTGAGCGGCGACTTCGATGATCACCGTCTTGCCCTGGCGTGTCTTGCCGATCACGCGTTGTTCATTGGCACCTTCGGCCGGTTCGCTGTGCACCGCCTGTAAGCCCTGCTGTTCCATCAAGCCCTTGACCAGTGCAGGACCCAGTGCCGCACCAATGGTATTGGAACCCTGGATACGCAAAGCAGGGCCTTGATCAGGAACGGGAAGGGGAGCGGAAACGGCGAAGAGGGGGAAAAGCACCAGCAGGAACAGAACGCGCAGCCTCATGCCGGCACCTTCTCAAGCCAAAGGGAGTGCCGCGAGAATAAGTCAGGCAGGTTGCATAAATATGACAGGCGCACAGCAACTCTAAATGTGGGAGCGGGCTTGCTCGCGAATGCGGTGAATCAGTCAGAAAGTAATTGGCTGACACTCCGCATTCGCGAGCAAGCCCGCTCCCACATTCGACCGAGTACAGCTTGAAGTTAGCTCAGTTCAAGCCAGATCGGTGCATGGTCCGACGGCTTTTCCAATCCACGCAGCTCGTAGTCCACCCCGGCATCCTTGACCCGCGGCAGCAGGCCATTGGAGGCGAGGATCACGTCGATGCGCAGGCCGCGCTTGGGTTCGTCCTCAAACCCACGGCTGCGGTAGTCGAACCAGCTGAAGCGGTCTGCAACCTCTGGGTTGAGGTGACGGAAGCTGTCCACCAGGCCCCAATTTTTCAGGCGGGCCATCCACTCGCGTTCTTCCGGCAGGAAGCTGCACTTGCCAGTCTTGAGCCAGCGCTTGGCGTTGTCGGCGCCAATGCCGATGTCGATGTCTTCCGGGGAAATGTTGATGTCGCCCATCACCACCAGCGCCTGGTCATTGCTGAACTGGCTCTCCAGCAACTGTTGCAAGTCTTCATAGAAGCGCTGCTTGGCCGGGAACTTGGTGGGGTGGTCGCGGCTTTCGCCCTGGGGGAAGTAGCCGTTCATGATGGTGACCGGGTGGCCGTTCTCATCGGCAAAGGTGCCCCAGATAAACCGGCGTTGGGCGTCTTCTTCGTCGCTGGCAAAACCTTTGTGCAGGCTCAACGCCGGCTGGCGCGAGAGCAGGGCTACACCGTAGTGACCTTTTTGGCCGTTGTAGTACACGTGATAGCCAAGGGCCTGTACTTCGGCCAGTGGGAATTGGTCATCGTGGACCTTGGTTTCCTGCAGGCCGATCACGTCGGGCTGGTGCTTTTCAATCAGCGCCGCCAGCTGATGAGGGCGGGCGCGCAGCCCGTTGATATTGAAGGAGACGATTTTCATGGTCGGCAGTCCAGTCCTGGCAAAAGGGCGATGCTAGCGGACAAGTCGGACGGGGGCCAGCGTGGCGGCAGGGCACTTGCACTGCTAATGTCTGGGAACGACTGGTGCTGTGTAGGTTCGTACCCATAAGAACGCTGCCTTTTGAGCCGCGCCCAGGGAGATTGACGGTATGCCGGACACTTCAACTGCAACTGCTGAAATTCGCCTGCTCAACAGCGGCTATTCCCGCGAAGCCCGTTCCTTGCTGTACCAGGCTTATCGGCATGAGCCGACGTTCGCCTACATTTTCGAAGCCGAGCGCCCGGGTTATGAACAACGGGTGCGCGCTACCGTGCGGGAGCTGGTCAAGCAGCACTTTTTTCAAAAACTGCCGGCCATTGGTCTGTTCGTCAATGATCGGCTGATCGGCATTGCCCTGATAGCACCACCGCAGCGGCGACTGGGGATTACCGAAAGCTGGGCCTGGCAGTTGCGCATGTGGCTGAGCACGGGCGTGCGCGGGACGCGACGTTACCTCGACTACCATCACGCCGTGCTGGCGTGCCTGCCCAGTGAGTCGGTGCACGTGCTGCCGTTGTTGGGCATTCATCCGCAATTCCAGGGCAAACATTTCGGCGAGCAGTTGCTGGAGGCCGTGCACAACTGGTGCGCCGAAGACCCGCATTCGTCCGGTGTGGTACTGGACACGGGCAACTCACGCTATCTGGAGTTCTATAAGCGTCAGGGCTATGAGGAAATCGGCGAAGTCGCTGTAGGACCTGTCCTGGAGCACGTGTTTTTTCACCCCAATCCTCAGTCGTTACATGCTGCAACGCCTTAGTACAGAATTATTCAGACATTTCCGAGTTCAAAGAGGCTCCCCAGGTCGTGTAGCATCCGCGCCTATGAAGTTTCCAGGAAGATTTACCAGCGGCTTGATTCTGCTGTTCACAAGCTGCGGCGCCTTGGCGCAAAGCGAATTGGACGTGCGGATCAAACCCTCAAACGACGCGTTGAAAGCCAACATCGAAGGCTATATCGGCGGGGTGGGCGATCGTGATGAAGAAGCCTTGCTGCGGTTCAGCCGTGGCGCCGAGGAGCAGGCGCGTAAAGCTGCCCAGGCCCTGGGCTTCTATCAGCCACGGATAGAGAGTGACGTGAAGGGCGGCAAGAACCCGCGCCTGATCCTCACCATCGACCCCGGCGAACCGGTGCATCTGCGTAACGTGACCATTCGGGTCGACGGCCCTGCCGCCGATCTCAAGACGTTTCGCGTGCCCGTCAGCGACGACCTCAAATCCGGCGCCGTGCTCAACCACGGCCATTACGAAGATGCCAAGCGTCTGATCCAGAACCAGGCCTCGCGCTACGGCTTTTTCAGCGGGCGCTTCACAAGCCAGAAACTTGCGGTAGACCCCCAGGCCGGGGTCGCCGATATCGAACTCATCTACGACAGCGGCCCGCGCTACACCCTTGGCAAAGTCAGCTTTGCTGGCGATACGCCGTTTGACGAAGAATTGCTGCAACGCATGGTGCCGTTCAAAAGCGGCACGCCCTACGACTCCGAACTGATCGCCGAACTCAACCAGAACCTGCAAGGCAGTGGCTTCTTTGAAGGCGTGCGTGTGGACGCCGCACCGGCCGCCTCAACCAATGACATCATCCCGGTGGCCGTGCGCCTGGAAACCCGCAAGCCGCGCACCATGGGCCTGGGCTTGGGTTTTTCTACCGACGTCGGCCCGCGCGGCAAAGCCAACTGGACCCGCCACTGGGTCAACCCACAGGGCCACAGTTATGGCTGGGAGGCCGAGCTGTCGGCGCCCCGGCAAAACGTTGGCCTGTGGTACGACATCCCGCTCGATCCGCCACTGACCGACAAGCTGCGTTTTGCGGGCGGCTACCAGAACGAAGAAATCGCCAACACTGATACGGTCAGTAAATTGCTGACCCTCGGCCCTGAATGGCACAGCAAGTTGCCCAGCGGCTGGACCCGTGTGATTTCGCTCAAATACCAGCGTGAGGAGTATCGGCTGGGCAACGACTCCGGCCTGAGTAACCTGGTGATGCCGGGCGTCAGCTATTCCTACCTGCGCAGCGATAACCGCATCGACCCGCACAATGGCTACCGCCTGCAGTTCGACACCAAGGTCGCCAAAGAAGGGCTGGGTTCCGACACCAACCTGCTTTATGGCACGGCCATGGTCAAAGGCCTCACCACGTTGTGGGACAACCACCGCTTCCTCGCCCGCGCCCAAGTGGGCGGCAGTGCCACCAACGGCTACAAATCGGTGCCGCCGTCGCTGCGCTTCTTTGCCGGTGGTGACCAAAGCGTGCGCGGTTACGAGTACCAGACGTTATCACCCGAGAACGACCGGGGCGATCGCATCGGTGGTCGCTACATGGTGGCCCTGAGCGCTGAGTATCAATATTCCATTGCCGAGAAGTGGCGGATTGCAACCTTCATCGACCAGGGCAATTCCTTTAACAACCTGGACCTGCCCAGCCTGAAAACCGGCGTCGGCGTCGGTATCCGCTGGGTTTCGCCGGTCGGTCCGATCCGTCTCGACCTGGCCCATGCCCTCGAAGATCCGGGCGGCATTCGATTGCACTTTTCCATGGGGCCTGAGCTGTGATGCGTGGTGTAAAAATAGCGGGGCTGGCCGTGGTGGCCATTCTTGCCGTGCTGGTACTGGCCCTGTGGACGGTGCTTGGCACCCAGGCGGGCAGCCGCTGGGCGTTGGGCCGTGTTCCGGGTTTGACGGTAGAAAATTTCCAGGGGCATCTGGGCGGCCGGTGGAGCGCCGACCATGTGTTGTGGCAGCAGGACAACAGTCGCGTCGAACTCCAGGCGCCCCAGTTTGATTGGTCGCCAGCGTGCCTGTTGCGCATGACCCTGTGCATCAATCAACTGGACGTGGAGCAGGTCAGCCTGCAATTGCCGCCGAGTGCCGAGGAAAGCAGCGGGCCAATTCAACTGCCCGACTTGAAGCTGCCGCTAGCCATCCAATTGGGCGACGTTCGCGTTGGTAGCCTGCTGTTCAATGGCAGTGAAGAACTCAAGGGCCTGCAATTGGCAGCGCACTGGACGGCCGCCGGCCTGCAGATCGACTCGGTGCACCTGCAACGGGACGACCTGGTACTGGACCTCGCCGGCCTGCTGCAACCGACTGGCGACTGGCCGTTGAGTGCCACCGGTAACCTGAGCCTGCCCTACGCACCGGGCGGCGCACCGTGGAAGGTGGCGCTCAAGGTTGACGGCGACCTGCTCAAGACCCTCAAGCTCGACGCCGACAGCAGCGGCTATCTGCCCGCAAAACTGACCGGAGAACTGCAGCCCCTGGCGGAAAACCTTCCGGCCCAGGTGCACATCACCGCCGACGGCTTTAAACCCAGCGCCGATCTGCCAGATACCCTGCAACTCAATCAACTGGACCTCACCGCCAAAGGTGACTTGAGCCGCGGCTACCAACTGCTGGGCAAGGCCGTGTTGCCAGCAGAGAAAGGCCCGGTTGACTTGCTGCTGCAAGGCCGGGTCGACGCCAAGGGCGCGCAGATCGCAGGCCTGGACCTGAATGCTGGTGACCAACAAAGCCTCAAGTTGACGGCCCAACTGGATTGGCAGCAGGGTTTCAGCGCCGACGCCAAGATCGACTGGCTGGACTTCCCCTGGCATCGCCTCTACCCGGTGATCGACGAACCGCAAGTCGCGCTGCGTACCTTCAATGGTGAGATTTCCTACAAGGACGGCAACTACCTGGGTAACCTCAAGGCCGACCTCGACGGCCCGGCGGGCAAGTTCAATGTGGTCACGCCGTTCAGTGGCGACCTCAAGCAGATCTTCCTGCCTGAGCTGAAACTCACCGCCGGCCAGGGCAAGGCCGAAGGCCACCTGAACCTTCAGTTTGCGGACGGCATTGCCTGGGATACCGCGCTGGACCTGTCCGCGTTGAACCCGGCGTACTGGGTCGCAGAACTGCCGGGCACCCTGGCCGGACCGCTGCGCAGCAAGGGTGAGTTCAAGAACGAGCAACTCAAGCTGAACGCCGACCTCGACCTCAAGGGCCGCCTGCGTGGGCAAACCGCCGTATTGGCGGCCAAGGCCGAAGGCGCGGGCGAGCAGTGGACCTTGGCCAACCTGGATATCCGCCTGGGTGACAACCGCATCAACGGCAGCGGCAGCCTGCAACAACGGTTGGCTGGGCAGATCGATATCAAGCTGGCGCGTCTGGCCCAGCTCTGGCCGCAACTGCGTGGGCAGGTCAACGGTCGACTCGACGTGGCCGGCAGCCTCAACGCCCCCCAGGGCAAGCTCGCTCTCAAGGGCCAGCAACTGGCATTTGCCGACAACCGCCTGCAAAACCTCACCCTCGACGCCAACCTGGACAGTGCCCAGCGCGCCAAGATCGACCTGAAAGGCAGCGGCATTCAATCCGGCGACACCCAGGTCGGCACCCTGACCGCCAGCGCCCAGGGCGATATCAAGAACCAGAAAGTCCAGCTGGACCTGGCTGGTCCGCTGGTCAAGCTCGCCCTGGCGTTGGATGGCAACCTCGACAAAGGCAACTGGCGCGGGCGCCTGGCCAGCGGCGATGTCCAAGCCGGCGGCCAGGACTGGAAGCTGCAAGCCCCCGCGAAGATCGAACGCATGGCAGATGGCAAGCTGACATTTGCTGCGCACTGCTGGGTATCCGGTCCTGCCAGTTTATGCGGTGAAGACCAGCGGCTGATGCCTGAGCCGAAGCTGCGTTACCACCTCAAGCAATTCCCCATCGACAGTCTGGCGGCGTTCCTGCCCAAGGACTTTGCCTGGCTGGGCAAGCTCAATGCCGACCTGCAACTGGACCTGCCCGACAGCGGCCCCAAAGGCGTGATTGCGGTGGACGCCAGCGGCGGCACCTTGCGCGTCAAGGACAAGGACCAGTGGCTGGATTTCCCCTACGACACGCTCAAGCTGGAAACCACTCTCAACCCCAAGCGTATCGACACCCAGCTGAATTTCCATGGCGGCAAGCTTGGCGAATTGATGTTGCAGGCGCAGATCAACCCGCTGCCGAAGAACAAGCCGATTACCGGCAACTTCAGCCTGGTCGGTCTGGATCTTGCGGTGGCGCGGCCGTTTGTACCGATGGTGGAAACCCTCAGCGGCAAGCTCAATGGCAACGGGCGCATCTCCGGTGGTCTCTTGGCACCCCAGGTCAACGGCAACGTGAATCTGGTGGGCGGCGAGATTTCCGGTCCGGAACTGCCCATCAGCCTGGAAGGTTTGAATGTGCAGGCGCTGATCGCCGGTGAAAGCGTGCAGCTCAACGGTGGCTGGCGCAGTGGCAAGTCCGGGCAGGGCAGCCTCAAGGGCCAGATCGACTGGGGTCAGGCCCTGGCGGTGGATCTCAGCCTGCAAGGCTCGCAACTACCGGTCACGGTGGAGCCCTACGCGGTGCTGGAAGTGGCGCCCGACCTGAAAATCAGCCTGAAGAACGACAAGCTGGCCATCGCTGGCAAAGTGCATATCCCGCGTGGCGATATCACCGTACGCGAACTGCCGCCGTCCACCGTCAAGGTCTCGGACGACACCGTGATCATCGGCAGCCAGACCGAAGAGGGCAAGCCGCCGATGGCGATGGCCATGGACATTGACGTGGTGGTGGGCGAAGACAAGCTCAACTTCTCGGGCTTCGGCCTCACCGCCAAGGTGCAGGGCCAGGTGCATATCGGCGACAACATGGACACCCGTGGCGAGCTGTGGCTCAACGATGGCCGTTATCGCGCCTACGGGCAGAAGCTGGATGTGCGCCGTGCGCGGTTGCTGTTTGCCGGGCCGTTGGACCAGCCGTATCTGGACATTGAAGCGATCCGCAAAACCGATGATGTGATCGCCGGCATTCGCTTGAGCGGCAGCGCCGAACAGCCCACCACGCAAATCTTCTCGGAGCCGGCCATGAGCCAGGAACAGGCGCTGTCCTACCTGGTGCTCGGGCGGCCGCTGAGCACCACCGGTGAAGACAACAATATGCTAGCCCAGGCCGCGTTGGGCCTGGGGTTGATGGGCAGCGCCGGGGTGACGTCGGATCTGGCGAAGAATCTGGGTATCCAGGACTTTGAACTGGATACGCAAGGTAGCGGGAATAACACTGCCGTGGTGGCGAGTGGCAAGATTACCGAGAAACTCAGTCTGCGGTATGGGGTTGGGGTGTTTGAGCCGGCCAGCACTATTGCCTTGCGGTATTTGTTGAGCAAGAAGGTGTATCTGGAAGTGGCCAGTGGTGTGGCCAGTTCGTTGGATATCTTCTACAAGCGGGATTTTTGAGTTCGTCCGTTATTGGGGAACGGCTGGTATGGGTTCCGCCCTTACGGCGGCTCACTTTTGATAGAGCGCAAAAGTAAGCAAAACGCTCTTGCCCCAACACTCGGCACCTCGCTTAGGCTCGGTGTGCCCGAACGAAGGCTTGAATACGTGGGCCACGGATTCAAGCCTGCGTTCGGCCAGCGTGTTTGACGGGGCGCCTGAGATCAAAAGCCAGATCAAGAGCGACTCGCTTCGCATCGTGGTTAGCGTTGGTTGCTACGAAGTTGTGTAGATACTTAGGGCGCGCAGGTCAATGCCACTCGCTCATAGTTCAGCGCCTTGTTGGGTTCGCCCAGCGCATAGGGCGCCTGGCAGTGCTGGTCGCCCCATTTGATCACCAGCGTCCCGGTCTCTTCTTCCACCAAGGCCAACGCCTTGCCACTCGGGTCGGCGATTGCAATCTGCTTGCCCGCCATGTTTTCCAGCGATGCGCCAAACGGGATCGGTCGGTGCTGGGCGTCGAACAAGGCGAACTGTACGCGGCGTCCGGTCTTGCTGGCGTAGCGGGCCAGGACCACGGCGCCGCGTCGAGGCACGACTTGCTGGGTGGCGTTATCGATTTCGATCTCTGCGCCCAGGTCGCGGGTGTCCAGGCTGATCCAGTTGACCCGGTAAGGCTGGGCATTGGGGATCACGGCATAGCCGTTGCTGCCGGTTTTTGCGCCGGAGAAACTGCCAATCTTCACACCGGGCACGCCTTCGACTTGCGCCAATGCAAAGGTCTCGCCCACGGTCTGTCCCAGGTTGATACCACCCGCGTGGGCCACCACTGACCCGGCCACGTTGAGGTTCTGCGCGCTGTAGCCACGGCCCTGGCTGTAACCGCCGCTGATGTCCATCAGCGAGGTGCGGGTGCTGAGGTTGGCCGAGCCGGTGCTGCCGCCCGTGCTGCTGTTGCCGGCTTGCAGTGAGTAATAGGTGTCGCTGTCGTCCGTCAGGTAACCGTTAACACCCATTTGCGTGGTATCGCTGTCTTTTTGCGTGCTGGCGGAGACAAATGCTCTCGGCGCGCGTGGCTTAGAGCCCAGTGGAAACGACAGGGACAGGTTGATCAGCGTGTCATTGTTCGACGGCCCGTAGTTGCCCACATCCTTGGTATGGGTGGCACTGACGTTGTAGCTCACGTCGCCCCAGTAATTGCTGTAGCCCGCTGACAGGCTTTGCGCGCCGCCGCGTCCCCAGTAGCGCTGATCGCTGGCGTTTACGTACACACTGCCGAACTGCTGGTTGCGCCCCAGGCTCTGGTTGACGGTCAGGTCGGTGCGGGTTTTAGAGCTGCCCAGGCGTGTGCGGCCGTCGCTGCTCAGTTCCTCGACATGCTCGGTGAGGGTGCGATAACCCTCGGTGGAATACCGGTAGGCAGCCAGTGTGAAGTTGGTGTCGGTGCCGGTAAACGTCTTGGCATACAGCGCGCGCAGGCTGTTGCCCGTGACCTGCCGGCCAAAGGTGCGGCTGGCGGAGTGGGTCATGTCCAGCGACACCGCACCGATCGACGTATTGCGCCCGGCCCCGATGGATAGCGCCTGGAAGTCCTGCGTGGCCTGCACCCCGACGATTCCCGACAGGTTGCTGCTGATGCCATACGCCAGGGTGCTGCTGACAAACTGCGGGGTCTTCTGCGCGTCACTGTTGCTGTTGTACTTGCCCGCCGAGACGCTGTATTTCAGTTGGCCTTCACGCACCATGATCGGCAGGCTGGAAAACGCCTGCACCGTGACCCGGCGACGGCCGTCCGCTTCGATCACCGTCACCTCAAGGTCGCCGTTGGAGCCGCTGGGGTAAATGTCGCTGATCTCGAACGGACCCGGCGGCACGTTGGCGGTATAGAGGATGTAGTTGTTCTGGCGGATCTCCACGGTGGCGCTGGACTGCGCAATGCCGCGGATGATCGGCGCGTAGCCGCGCTCGCTGTCAGCGCGCATGCCGTCGTCGGAGGCCAGTTTCAAGCCTCGATAGCGCACGCTGTCGAACAGGTCGGCATCCGAGAAAATGTCCCCGGCACTGAACTGGCCCTTCAAGGCGGTCACGTCATGTTGCAGGTAGCTGCGGTTGCTCTTGAACGTGCTGGGGCGGCCGGTGTTGCTGCTGAAGTTCGACTCGTTGCGCAAGCGCCACGCACCCAGGTTGATACCGTTGCGCAGGCCCAGGTTATTCGAGAGTGTGGTGTCGGCGTCGGTGCTGCTGCGGTTGCTGCTCAACTGGTAGTTGATGAACGCGGCGGGTACGCCGTCGTCCCACAAGGCCGGATCGACATAACCGCGGCGTCCGCGCTCCATGGCGCGTTGCGGCACACTGACCAGCAGGCGCAGGCGCGGGACGTCGTAGCGCACTTTGGCGTGTTCGATCAGCGCAGGCAGGTCGAGGCAGGCATTGGGATCGGTGTCGACGAGTTTGCCGCTGGACTGCAAGGCGCCGATATCGACGCCCACTTGTTGCAGCATCTCCAGGGTCAGGCAGGCTTCGACTCGGCCGTTTACAGGGTTGCGGCGAAAGTCGATATCGCGTCGGCCCACCAGGGTGTCGTTGCCATACAGGTC
Source organism: Pseudomonas sp. MYb541 (assembly GCF_037479595.1). Classification (NCBI taxonomy): domain Bacteria; kingdom Pseudomonadati; phylum Pseudomonadota; class Gammaproteobacteria; order Pseudomonadales; family Pseudomonadaceae; genus Pseudomonas; species Pseudomonas sp. MYb541. The sequence continues at coordinate 122,897 of NZ_JBBGYS010000003.1, forward strand.
AACCCGGTAATTGCCGGGGAGCACGCTGCTGCTGGCGAGCAATGACTGAAGGTCGACCGACGCTGCGGCGCCTTGCAAAAACGACGTGTTGAACTGTTCATCGCCGTCGGCCTGGCAGACCGAACTGAAGCCCACGGCAATCAAAAATGGCGCCAGACTATCGCGCTTGAATAAAAACATGCAGGAACCCTATATCACCTCCGATACGAACTAACGGAGCGAAGAGAAATACAGTGAAAGTGCGGCTGCGCGAACGGCAGGCGCGTTATGGTGACTCTTTGTTCAAACTGGCGCTGGTTTGAGCACGGTCAGAAAGTTGCGCGCTATAAGGGTCTTGTGCGCCATAGTCGTTGATGCTGCTGAACTTCAAGAGCGCGGAGTTAATGGAGGAAAGTTGCTTGAGTTGGAACTCTTTTTGTTCGCCTGGCGCAATCATCATCGAATCAAATGGATGTTCGCTGACGGCACCGGATTGCAGGGTGATGTCGGCAATCGACACGTGATAAACCCCGGGGTTGCTCACCCGCAGCACGCGTTTACCGGCGTGTTCGGCCAACTGCCAGAGCAGCTCGGTCGGCGCCAGGTAGGCGTTGTTTTTCAACGCGGGCGGGCGGAAGAACACCTTGATGCGCTGGCGCACGGCAAGCTGCAAGGTGTTCTCGGTTTTTGAGGCCTTGGGGATTTCCTGCACGTTGAGCCATACGACCGACTCGCGGTCGCTGGGCATGCCCGTGCCTTCATAGATCACGCGCAACAGTTGTTGCTCATTGCCGGTGACCCGCGCCAGCGGCGGGGTGACGGCAAACGGCACCGAAGTCGCGTCGTCGGCGTCCGTGTCGACCCAGGACTGGATCAACACGTCCTCACCGCTGTTGCGTACGGTGATTCCGGCTTCTTTGTGTTGGCCGTCGAACACCAAACGCGTGCTGCTCAACGAAATCCCGGCTGTGGCTTGCCCGACTGCCAGCAGGCCGAGCAGGCCCGCGCACAGGGACAGTGTATGGCGAAAAAACATAATGGCTACCGCTACGTTCGAGAGGTGTGCGAGGCCCGCAGGCCCCGCATCGGGTTGGGGTTATTCGTACTGCAGGGTGAACGGCAGGGTGGCATCGCCGCGACCGGCCACGGCAGACGCAGCGTCGATGGTGGTGACGTAGGCGGCCGAGAATTTCAGCGTGGTGTTGCTGTCCTGCAAGGTGTTCTCGATCTTCGCGGTGGTCGGCGAGCTCAGGTCGATCAGTGCGCCATTGGCATCCAGCAGGGCGATACCGATGTTCTTGGCGGCGCCCAGGCCGTCGATCAGCTTCAACACTTTGGTGCCGGTCACGATGCCTGAGCCGGCGCCTTTGGTCGGTTCGAAGATCATCGCCACCTTGGTGCCGGCGTTGCAGCTGATCTTCATGTCAAAGTTCTCGGCGCTCAGGGTGCCGTTGCCTTTGGGGGCGGTGGCGGTGCCCATGTCCTTGATCGACACTTCGCCCATGTTGATCGAGATGGTTTTGTTTAAGCCGATGCCTTCAACGGAGCAGGCGTCATTGTTGATACTGCCGGTGAAGTTGATGGTGCCGCTGCCGGCCTTGGTCGGTGTTACCGGTGGGTCGACGGCAAAGGCATTGCCCGCGGCGAAGATCGACAATGCCAGAAGTGTGCGAGACAGCTGTTTCATGTTGTTTTTCCTTGGTGGGGTTAAAACAACACGATAGAGCGGCGGTGGTTAGTGGAACATCAGACGATCCCTAGAAACGGGTGTTAGTTGAACAAGTTGCGCTCTATGCAATAAGCCAGCAAGTCTTGGTCGCTGTTGACTTCCAACTTGCGCATGGCCGCAACTTTTTGTGTGCTGATGGTTTTGGCACTGCGGTTCAACCCTCGTGCAATTTCATTGACGCTTTGTCCTGATACAAACAAACGCAGGATCTCATGCTCCTTGGGCGACAGCCGGGTGAAGCGCTCATCGAGGTCGGACGATTCCAGTACCGAGGTCGGTTGCGGGCCCTTGCTGCGAACCGGGTTGCCACGGGCGATAGCCTTGAGCGCGGCCTGGATCTCATTGTGCAGTTGGTTTTTCTGGATCACGGCCAGCACGCCCAATTCCTGCAAGCGCGTCAGGATCAGTGGATTGGAGATCATCGTCAGCACCAGCACGCGCACCTTGGGAAAGTGCCGCACCAGGTACTCCACCAACTTCAGGCCATCGCCGTAGGGCGAGTCCGCCGGCATGTTGAAGTCGGTGATTACCAGGTCCACGGCGGTGTTTTCCAGCAGCGTCACCAATTCGTTGGAGCACACGGCTTCGCCCACCACGCGAAAACGCTCATCGCGCTCGACCAGTTCCCGTACTCCGACCAGCACGATGGGGTGATCGTCTGCAATGACTACGTTGAGGGTTTCCATGGGGTGATTATCCAGAGTGAGGTTATTCAAAGGTGTCGAGCAATGCCGTGAGGCCAGCCAGCTTGCGCCGCACTTCCAGGGCAAGGGCGGGCGTGACGGCCATGCCGGTCAGGCGCAGTTCCAGCTCGACGAAGGCGCTGGCCATGTCACCGAGCTGTACCGCGCCGAGGGCGCCGGCCATGCTGTGCAATTGTTGCGCCGCGCCATTGGCGTCCTGGTTGTCCAGCGCGGCCAGGGTGGCCTGTACATCCTGACGCAGGGTGGTGACAAACAGTTCGCGCATTTTGGGCGACAGCGGCGGCATCTCGACGACGGCGGGCACCTCGATCTTGCAGTACTTTTCCAACTTAGTACGCAAGGTGGCGAGGTTCAGCGGCTTGACCATCCACGCATTCATGCCGACGGCGGTGCAGTGTTCGCCTTCTTCACGCATGGCATTGGCGGTCACCCCGATAATGGGCAGCGCGGCATCTTGCTGGCGCAACGCCTTGGCCAGCTGGTAACCGTTCATCACCGGCATGTTCACGTCGGTCAGCACCAGGTCGAAGCGCCCCGGTAGCCATTGCATGAGCGCCTGTTCGCCGTTGGCGGCCAGCACCACCGAGCAGCCCAGGGCTTGCAGTTGTTCCTGGATGATGGCGGCGTTGATCACATTGTCTTCGGCTACCAGCACTTGCAGGTTGAGTGGGCGCGCGTTGACGGTGGGCGCGGGGCGGTTGCCGGCCTCGGCACCCTGCTGTGCCAGGGAGATGGCCCAGGCAATGGCGCGTACGTCGTCGGCGTCGACGGCCCAATCGCTAGCACACCGCTGCGCTGGGTTCGGCCCACCGGCTGTGGCGATGATCCGCGTGCCGGGCCAAGCCGGTTCTCGGGTGAAGTCCACTAGCAGTGCAGAGGACGGCGCATCGGGTGAAACCGTGCGGCTGTCGAGCCCTAGGCGCTTGAGCCAGTCGATCATGTGTTGCGCCCGTTCAAGTTCCGGCGCGCGCACATAGACCGTCGGCATGCCGGGGCTGAAGGCGGGGCAGTCACTCAGGGCGCCGGGGACTGACTCCAGCGCGAGGTGCAGGGTAAAGCTGCTGCCCAGGCCGGGTTCGCTGACGACGTTCAGTTGGCCGTGCATCAACTCGCACAACCATTTGCAAATCGCCAGGCCCAGGCCTGCGCCGGCCTGGCTAGTGGCATCTTCGGCCTGGTAGAACGGGTCGAACAATTGTTGCTGTTGCGCTTGGGAAATGCCCACACCGGAGTCGCTGACTTGCCATTGCAGGTCTACCTCGCCGTCGGTGTTCTCCGACGCGCGCAGGCGCAGCACCACACGCCCGTTGTCGGTGAACTTGATCGCATTGCTCAGCAGGTTATTGAGGATCTGGCGGATGCGCAGGGGGTCACCGCGCAATCGATCCGGTAGGCCCGCGTCGATGCAGGCATACAGCTGCAGGCCCTTGGAACGGGCGAACGCGCTGTAGGTGCGCACGCAGTCTTCGGTCAGTTCCAGTGGGCAGAAATCCTGGAGTTCGAGGGTCATTTGCCCCGCTTCGATTTTGGAGACATCCAGCACGTCGCTGATCAGTTGGAACAGCGTGGTTGAGGAACGCTGGATGGTCTGCAGGTAATCCTGCTGGCGCGGCGCGAGCGACGTGAGGCCGAGCAGCTCCAAGGTACCCAGCACGCCATACAGCGGCGTACGAATTTCGTGGCTCATGGTCGCGAGGAAGCGGCTTTTGGCTTCGCTTGCCGAGTCTGCGGCTTGGCGCGCTTCTTCCAGGGCCGCAGCGTCTTCGATATGCCGGGTCACGTCATGCACCGCACACAGCCACGCGTCCTGGCCCTGGTAGCGGGTGGGCACAAAGGCCACGTGCAGGTGGCGGCCTTCGCTTTCCAGGTCGGCCTGGCCCGGTGCAGCATGCGTCTGTTGCTTGAGCAAGTCGAACAGCGGGCGAGCGTCGCGCCACTCCAAGGCGCGCTGGTTCTGCAGGAGTACGTGATGGTCGCTGCGCCGGATCACACACAGGCCGGTCGGTGCGGTGTCGATGACCGCTCGGGCGAATGCCGAGCTTTCGGCAATGCTGGCATGGGCTTGGTGCGCAGGCAGTACTACCCGTGCGGTGTACCAGCGATTGAACGCGCGACTGCACCCCAGCATCATCAGCACCACGCCCACCAGGCACAGCAAAGGCCACAGCGCATAGTCGAGGAAGCGTTGCAGGCTGATCACGTAGATCGCCGTCCAGGGCTGCTCGCCCTGGCTTGTCAGCTTGAACACCAGGCCGTCGCGGTTGAAATTTACACCTTCATTGAGCACCTCGCCGGGCTTGACGGCCCCGGTTAGCACCACGCCACCTGGAGTGATCAAGGTGAAGTCGTCGTAGATCGACCACTGCATCAGCCGCTCGATGTTATTGACCTTGGACAGGTCCAGCAGCGAGGCCACCACCACCCAGGTGTTGGCGCCGGTGACGGTCAACGAGGTGGAGGCCAGGTTGATATCGACATAACCCAACAGTATCGGAGCTTCCTTGCCATCGGGGGCAGTGTCGTAGGGTTCCCAGTGCACGGTGTGAAGGGTCTGGGAGGTATTCTGTAGGTGCAGGCGCTCGTTGAGTTGGGTCATCACGTCCACCAACATACCTATATGCACGTGGCCGCCATCGCGCAGCCGGCCGGAGGAGGGCACGGCGATGTCGAAATTGTCCGGGCCGTTCACCACGACCACTTGAGGAGCCTGGTAATGGGAACCCGCCCAAAAGGCGCTGTAGTAAGCCGACAGGTAGATGCCCAGGGCGAAAACCTTGGGGTATTGGTCAGCGGCTATTTTGTCGGGGTTGATTTTCAAACTGTAGGGCAGGGAGAACGGCAAACCGCGGCCTTCATAGGTGTTCGGTCCTTCCTCGGGCAGCGGCTTTTGCACAAAAGGCGGCGGCAGGCCAATGGACTTGTACTTAGCGTTGGTGCTGCCCCGTGAGATATCGATCAAGAACACTTCCTGCTCGTGGATGTTCTCCATCAGCCGGGCGAAGTGGAACTGCAAGGTGTCGCGCTGTTCGTGAACCATGCGCTGCACCCCCAGGTAGCTGATCCCCAGCAGCAACAGCACCAAGGCCCCCAGCACCAGCAAGCCTTTGTTCAGGCGCAGCGAACTGCTGGTGAGTTTCTCCAGGAAGGCGTTGGGGTGATGCATGACGCGGTGACCTCGCAAGCTAACGGCGTTCGTTCGCACCCGGCCAGCGGGTCAATAGGCGCTCGCCGGCCCGTCGTGGGTCAGCAATTGCTGGAACTGATCCGAAGACACGGCGTGGGAGATCAGGAAACCTTGGACCTGAGTGCAGTCGATCTTACGCAACAGCGCAAGTTCTTGCGCGGTTTCTACGCCTTCAGCCACCACGATCAAGCCCAACTGACGCCCCAGGCTGACAATGCTGGTGAGCGCCTGGGCCAGTTCCTCGTTGGCGTTGCAGCCTTGCACCAGTGCGCGGTCGATTTTTACCTCGGTAAACGGCGCCGACACCAGGTTCATGTACGAGCTGTAGCCCTTGCCGAAATCATCCTGGGACAAGCCAAAGCCCTTGATGCGCAAACGGCAGGCCCCGGCGTAGAAGTTGCTGATGTCATCCGGCACCGAACACTCCATCAGCTCGAAACAGATGCGTGCGGGCAAACCCTGGTGTTCCAGCACGAACGCCAGGATGCGATCGGGCAGGTCGTGGCTGTTAAGCAAGTGGGTGGGCAGGTTGATGGATACCGGGATGTCATAGCCGTGTTGGCGCCACGCGGCTTGGGCGGTCATCGCTTGTTTCAGCACGCACCACAACAAGCGTTCTTCGAGGTTGCAACTGATCAATGCCGGCAGGAACATGCCGGGTAACAACAGGCCATGCTCGGGGTGAACCCAGCGCACCAAGGCTTCGGCCGCGACGATGCGACCATTGCTCAGGGCTTTCTTGGGTTGGAACCAGGCTTGCAGCTCGCCATTGACCAGGGCATTCATCAGGCTTTGGCAATCAATGCCGGGCTGGGTCTCGGCCGGTTCGGCCTGGCGCAGCGCCAGCAATTGATCGGTCAGGCAGCGCAAGGCCGCGGCATTCACCGGCTTGGAAATCAGCCCGATCACCTTCACTTGCAGGTTGCTCGCCACCAGGCTCGCGCCCATCAACATGCGCCGTGAGGCGGCGCTCATGATCGCCAATGCTGGGCGCGACGGTTGCGCGGCCAGGCCTTGGATAAATTGCACGCCGTCCATGCCTGGCATCAACAGGTCAGTGAGCACCAGGTCGAAGTCTCGTTGCTTCAGGCAGGCCAGCGCCTCCTCGCCGTCGCGGGCGCACACCAGATCGAAATCACCCAACTCGCTGAACAGGTTCTGCAAATACAGGTGCTGAAAGGGATGGTCTTCGACAATCAGAATGCTACAGGGCTTCATGGATGGCTCGTTCGTAGGGAGCCAGGACAGAGGACAAGGCTCGCAGCGTAAAGGGTTTGACCAGGCAGTGATTCATGCCGGCCGCCAGGCACAAGGCTTCTTCACCGCGCAGGGCGTTGGCGGTTGCGCCGATGATCGGGGTGGTGCAGCCCAGGCGTCGAAGCGCTTCGGTCAGTTCGTAGCCGTTGAGCCTGGGCATGTTGACGTCGGTGAGCACAATGTCGAAGGTGCCCTCGTGCCAGCGCGCCAAGGCCTCTTCGCCATCGCTGGCCAGTTCCACGCTGCACCCGAGTTCTTCAAGCTGGTCGCGCAGGATCAACTGGTTGATGACGTTGTCTTCGGCCACCAGGATGTGCAGGTGCAAGGGGCGCAGGTCGCGCACTTCGCAGCGCGCCTGGGGCGGCACCACCTGGCCGTTCTGGGCGTGGCGGACGGCTTGTTGGATCGCGTCCAGGTCGTTGAGGTTGACCTGCCAGCCATCGCCGCTGAACTGCGGTTCGTGCGCGCCGTCATTGCTGGCCAGTACCCGTGGCCCGTGCCAGGGCAAGTCGAGGCGGCGTTCGATAAGTTCAAGCAATACACCGGGCCCCGCCAGCTCTGTGCTGGTCGGCAGGCCAACCTGCGCGCGCGCCCCCCAGCGGCGCAGCCAGCCGCAGAGGCTGTCGGCCAGTTCGCGGATTGGCGACAGCACATACACGATTTCCGCTGCCAATGGCTGCAAGGCCGGCGTCGCGTTGCCGGACGGTTGCTCCAGCGGTACGGTCAGGGAAAAGCTGCTGCCCAGTCCCGGCTCGCTGACCAAGCGCAGGGTGCCGTTCATCAAGTGGGTCAGGCGCAGGCAGATCGCCAGGCCAAGGCCGGTGCCGGCGATCACATGGGAGTTGCCTTCGCTCTGGTAGAACGGCTCGAAGATAAACGCCTGGTCGGCAGGGGCGATGCCTTTGCCGGTGTCGGAGATTTGCCATTGCAGGCACACCCGTTCGCCTTCGCGACTGAGCTTTTTGACCCGCAGCACCACGCGGCCGGAGTCTGTGAACTTGACCGCGTTGCTCAGCAGATTGTTGAGAATCTGGCGTACGCGGCTGGCGTCGCCGATCAGGCGCCGGGGCAGTTGCGGATCGAGGCAGGCATACAACTGCAAGCCTTTGCTGTGTGCCGCTGCCGCATAGCCTTGCACCACTTCCTGTACCAGGGTCGGCACACAGAATTCGCTCAGTTCCAGGGCCAGTTGCCCGGCTTCGATTTTTGACACGTCGAGCACATCGCAGATCAGTTGCAGCAACGTCGCGGACGATCCCTCGATGGCGTGCAGGTAGCTTTTCTGCTGGGCATCCAGGCGGGTGCGGGCGAGCAGTTCCAGGGTGCCGAGCACGCCATACAGCGGCGTGCGGATCTCATGACTCATGGTGGCCAGGAACAAGGTCTTGGCTTCGTTGGCGGCGTCTGCGGACTGGCGTGCCTGTTCCAGCGCCGCTTCGATCTGCCTGCGTGCGCTGATGTCGCTGAAGGCGCAGAGCAACACGTCTTCGCCTTTGTAGCGGGTGGGCGCGCAGCTCAGGTACAGATGGCGGCCGTCGGCGGCTTCGAAATAGTCGGTGAGGCAGGGGGCTTCGGGGTCGAAGGCCTGACGGATCCAGCCGGGACCAAGTTGTGCGCCACACTCACCGAGCCACTGTTGGGCGAGGGTGTTTTTCAGCACCACCGTGCCATCGGTGCGACGCAGTACGCACAGCGCCACGGGGGCGGTCTGGATCACGTCGCGGCTGAACAGCTCGCTTTCCACCAGCGCCTGGATGCGGTGGATCGCCGGCGTGATGAAGCGGTGTTCGAGGCGACGGGTGAGCAGGCACACCAGGCTGATGGTCAGCAGGCAGAACAGCAGGGCGCCGAGCATCTGTGGCCAGAGCGCCCACAGGACCGCGCGCAGGTCGATGGAGTAGGTGAGTTGCCAATCTGAAGACTTCAGTTGTTTGCGCAGCACCAATTGTTCGGGCAGCCAGCCATCGCCGACAAAACCGAAGAAGTCCTGCTGGTGCAAGTGCGGCAGGTTTTGCCCTGGCGGTGGTTTATGGCTGTTGCTGAAGAGCGGCATGCCTTGGGCATTGAACATGGTGAACTCGCCAGCGCTGTGATCGCTCAGCGCGTTGGAGACTTCACGGTCATCCATTTCCAGGCCGAGCCAGCCGGAGTCCAGGTCGCGTTCATCCAGGCGAATGAAGATGTACAGCTGTGAGTGGCCGTCCGTGGCGTGGGTCAGCCAGAGTTCCTGCAGGGTTTTCTGCTGTTTGAGGGCGTGCAGTTGCTCAAGCATGGTCGCGGGGAAATCGGCCGCCACGGGTGAAGCATCGTACAGCCGCAGCACCTGGGCATCCGTGCTGACATACAGCAGGTTGAGCTGCTTGGCCCTCAAGAAATCACGCATGCGCTGGGTCAGCCAAATGCTCCATTGCTTGCCCTGGGTATTTCCCAGCAACAGGCGGATTTCTTCATCGGAGACCGGCAGATTCAATTCGGCCTTGCGTGTCGCTGACAGACTGAGGCTTTCCAACAGCGCTTCACGGGTGGTGAAAAAGGTATGCGCCTCGGCGATGGCGCTGCTCATGTAGCTGCGCCGCTGGGAGATCTCATTGTTGAAAGTGAACAGCAGGAAGCTGTACACGCCGCCCAGCATGCCCACCAGCAGTACCAACGCAAAAATACGCAACAGGCGGCGCGCGGCATGGGGCGTGGACAGCACGGGGCTGATCTGGTGCAGGTAGCTCTTTAATCTCATCCCGCCACTTTATGGATGGCCAACCGTGGGAAAAATCAGACGATCCTTAGAACCCGCCACTCACCCGCCAGATACCAAGCAAGCTAATAATTCCATTTGACATTCGCTGCCTAAGCAGTAACATCTTGTCATACATTCACTGCCTAGGCAGTAATAAGGTGACTTCCGATGTCTCACTTCACTCCTGACAGTTTTCGCAACTGCCATCTCGGCCTGCTTCTGGGCCGGGCGGCGCTGCTCAAGGACCGCATTATCGATACCCATATGGAACCGCATGGCGTGACGGCCGCGCAGTTCAAGGTGTTGATCATCATTGCCCAGTTCGACGTCGATACCCCGGCGGAACTGTGCCGCAACCTGTCCCTGGACAGCGGCTCCATGACCCGCATGCTCGACCGCCTGGAACAGAAGGGCCTGCTGGCGCGCCAGCGCTCCGAGCAGGACCGGCGCCAGGTGCGGCTGGTGCTCACCGAAGACGGCCAGCGCCTGGCGGACATGCTGCCGCACATCGGCGCGCAGTCGATGAACGAGTTGGCCGGCGCCCTGGAGCCTGGCGAGTTGCAAACCCTGGAACGGATCCTCAAGAAAATTCTGGTAGCTGCCGGTGACGCCATCGTCATCCAGCGGGTAGGTAATGAATGAACAGACGCGCACTTAGCCTGGTGCTGGTGGCCATGAGCATGGCCGGTTGCGCCAACTACAGCGGCCTCGACACCCAAGGCAAACGCCTCGACGCCGGCAGCCTGCAAACCGGCAAGACGTTGAGCGGCGTGACATTATCGAGCGCGGCCTGGCCCAGCGCCGATTGGTGGAAAAGCCTCGGCGACCCACAGCTCGACGGCCTGATCCAGGAAGCCCTGCAAAACAGCCCCGATATGCAAGTTGCCAGCGCCCGTTCCCACCAGGCCGAGGCCGCTGCCTATGCCGCCAACGCCGAGCGCATGCCGACCCTGGATGTCAGCGCGGGCGTGAGCCGTTCGCGCCTGGCCAAAGACCAGGACCCACGCGGGGAGGGCGATGCCTATTCCACCGTGCGCAACATCGGCGCCAGCTTCAACTACAACTTCGACCTCTGGGGTGGCCAGCGGGCCGCCTGGGAAGCCGCGTTGGGCGAGGCGCGCGCCGCCCAGGTCGATCAACAGGCCGCGCGGCTGACCCTGGCTGCCAACGTGGCCAAGGCCTACAGCGACCTGGGTCAGGCCCACATCGTGCGGGACTTGGCCGAAGACGACCTCAAGCGCACCCGGCAGATGCTCGACCTGGGCAAGCGTCGCCTGAACTCGGGTATCGACAGCCACTACCAGTACCAGCAGACCGAAAGCCTGGAAGCCAGCTCCCAGTCGCAACTGATCGATGCGGAAAAACAACTGCAAAGCGCCAAGATTGCCTTGGCGGTGTTGCTCGGCAAAGGCCCGGACCGGGGCAGTGAACTGGCCCGACCCAACGTGCTGAAACCCAGCGCCGTCGCCGTGCCCTCGGTGTTGCCCGCCGAGCTGCTGGGCCGTCGTCCGGACCTGATCGCCGCGCGCTGGCGTGTCGAGGCAGCCGGCAAGAATATCGATGCGAGCAAGACCCGCTTCTACCCCAACCTCAACCTGAGCGCGAGCGCTGGGGCCGAGTCGTTGCTGGGGGATGCAATGTTTGGTTCGGCCAGCCGCTTCTTCAACATTGCGCCGACGATTTCACTGCCGATCTTTGACGGCGGCCGCCTGCGCGCCGACCTCGATGCCCGTGACGCTGACTACGACCTGGCCGTGGCGCAGTACAACAAGACCCTGGTGCAAGCCCTGGGCGATATCGGCAACACCCTTTCACAACTGCGCGACACCGGCCGGCAGATCCAGGCCCAGCAACATGCCGCGGACATTGCCCAGCAGTCCTACGACACCGGCGTGCAGCGCTACAGCTCCGGCATCGGCAACTACCTGGATGTGCTCAGCATCGAGCAGCAATTGCTGCAAGCCCAGCGCCAACTGGCGACGCTGAATGCCGCGCAGATCGATCTGTCGATTCAATTGATGCAGGCCCTGGGTGGCGGATACGACGCCAGGAACATGGCCGCGACCACCCCCGCCCGCTCGGAATAATTTGAGGTATTTGTCATGGCCACTGCCGAAAACACCAACGCAACTGAACAACCCAAGGACAGCAACCCCCGCAAACGCAAAGTGATGCTGATCGGCCTGGCGCTGATCGTCATCCTGGCGGTGGTGGGCGTGTGGGGCTGGTATGAACTCTATGGCCGCTTCAATGAAAGCACCGACGATGCCTATGTGAATGGCAACGTGGTGGAAATCACCCCACTGGTCACCGGCACGGTGGTCAGCATCGGTGCCGACGATGGCGACCTGGTCCACGAAGGCCAAGTGCTGGTCAACTTCGACCCGAACGACGCCGCCGTCGGCCTGCAAAGCGCCCAGGCCAACCTGGCCCGCACCGTGCGCCAGGTGCGCGGCTTGTACAGCAACGTCGACGGTATGAAGGCGCAGGTCAATGCGCAGAAAGCCGACGTGCAAACCGCCCAGGATAACTTCAACCGCCGTAAAACCCTGGCCCAGGGCGGGGCGATTTCCCAGGAAGAACTGTCCCACGCCCGTGACAGCCTGACCGCCGCTAAAAACGCGCTGACCAACCTTGAGCAGCAACTGAAAACCACCAATGCGTTGGTGGATGACACCGTGATCTCGTCCCACCCCGACGTGCAGGCCGCCGCTGCGCAATTGCGCCAGGCCTACCTGACCAATGCGCGCAGTACCTTGATCGCACCGGTCACCGGCTACGTGGCCAAGCGCACTGTGCAACTGGGCCAACGCGTGCAACCGGGCACCGCGTTGATGGCCGTGATTCCGCTGAACCAGCTATGGATCGACGCCAACTTCAAGGAAACCCAACTGCGCGACATGCGCATCGGCCAGCCGGTGGACATCGAGTCGGACATCTATGGCAGCGACGTGAAATTCAGCGGCACCATCGATAGCCTGGGTGCAGGTACGGGTAGCGCATTTGCCCTGCTGCCGGCGCAGAACGCCACCGGTAACTGGATCAAGATCGTGCAACGGGTGCCGGTGCGCATCCATATCAATGCTGACGAGTTGGCCAAGCACCCGCTGCGGGTGGGCTTGAGTACCCTGGTCAACGTGGACCTGCACGACCAGAGCGGCCCGGTCCTGGCGCAGCAGGCGCCGCAGAAAGCCTCGTTCACCACCAACGTGTATGACCGCCAACTCGCCGAAGCGGATGCCATGATCACCCAGTTGATCCATGACAACAGCCTCGCCGCACCCAAGGCTGTGCAACGCTGATGAGCAATAACGCCTCCTTCACGCCACCCAGCCTGTTGATGGCCACCATTGGCCTGTCGCTGGCGACCTTCATGCAGGTGCTCGACACCACTATCGCCAACGTGGCGTTGCCGACCATTTCCGGCAACCTGGGCGTGAGTTCGGAGCAGGGCACCTGGGTCATCACCTCGTTTGCGGTGAGCAACGCGATTGCCTTGCCACTCACCGGCTGGTTGAGCCGCCGTTTTGGCGAAGTGAAGCTGTTTCTATGGGCGACCATGCTGTTTGTGCTGGCGTCGTTCCTCTGTGGTATTTCCACGTCGATGCCCGAGCTGATCGCCTTTCGGGTCATACAAGGCCTGGTGGCCGGGCCGTTGTACCCGATGACCCAGACACTGCTCATTGCGGTCTACCCGCCGGCGAGGCGCGGCATGGCCCTGGCGCTGTTGGCGATGGTCACGGTGGTGGCGCCAATTGCCGGCCCCATCCTCGGTGGCTGGATCACGGACAGCTACAGCTGGCCGTGGATCTTCTTCATCAACGTACCGATCGGCATTTTTGCGGTGATGGTGGTGCGTTCCCAGCTGAAGAAACGCCCAGTGGTCACCAGCCATCAACCGATGGACTACGTGGGGCTGTTGAGCCTGATCGTCGGTGTCGGCGCCTTGCAGATCATCCTCGACAAGGGCAATGACCTGGACTGGTTCGAATCCAACTTCATCATCATCGGTGCGGCGATTTCGGTGATTGCCCTGGCGGTGTTCATCATCTGGGAACTCACCGACAAACACCCGGTGGTCAACCTTAAGCTGTTCGCTTACCGTAACTTCCGGATCGGCACCATTGTGTTGATCCTGGGCTACGCGGGCTTCTTCGGTATCAACCTGATCCTGCCGCAATGGCTGCAGACCCAGATGGGCTACACCGCGACTTGGGCGGGGCTGGCGGTTGCGCCGATTGGTATCTTACCGGTGCTGATGTCGCCGTTTGTCGGCAAGTACGCGCACAAGTTCGACCTGCGTCTGTTGGCGGGCCTGGCATTCCTGGCGATTGGTCTGAGTTGTTTCATGCGCGCAGGTTTTACCAATGAGGTGGACTTCCAGCATATCGCCCTGGTGCAGCTGTTCATGGGGATCGGCGTGGCGTTGTTCTTCATGCCGACCCTGAGCATCCTGATGTCCGACCTGCCGCCGCACCAGATTGCCGACGGCGCGGGTTTGGCAACTTTCCTGCGGACCCTGGGCGGTAGTTTTGCGGCGTCGCTGACCACCTGGATCTGGATCCGCCGGGCGGACCAGCACCATGCTTACATGAGCGAAAACATGACCACCTACGACTCCGCGACCCGCGATGCCTTGCAAGCGCTGGGCGGGGCAGGGCAGAAGGCCTACACGCAGCTGGATCAGATCCTCACCAGCCAGGCGTACATGATGTCCACCGTGGATTACTTCACGTTGCTGGGGTGGATGTTCATGGGGTTGATGTTGCTGGTGTGGCTGGCGAAGCCGCCGTTCACCGCGAAAGCGGGTCCAGCGGCCTCCGGTCACTGATCCGCAAGGGCTGGAATGCAATCAACTGTGGGAGGGGGCTTGCCCCCGATAGCGGTGGGTCAGCCAAAAATATGCTGACAGATCCACAGTCATCGGGGGCAAGCCCCCTCCCACATTTTGATCTCCTTTCACAGGGGATCAGGGGTGTTGGTGGCTCAAGCCCCAGGCAACGCCAGCTGCGGATTGATGAAATCAAACGCCGCCAACTGAAACCCTTGCTCATCCACCTGCAACGCCCAGCCCTGCTTGTCCCAATCCCCCAGCACGATGCGCTTGGCCGCCTGGTCACCAATCTGCAACTTGTGAATGGCGGGGCGGTGAGTATGGCCGTGGACCAGGGTGCGCACGCCGAACTGCTGCATCACCCGCGGCACTTCCTCGGGCGTCACATCCACAATGTCGTTGGCTTTCATGCGCGTCTGCGCCCGGCTTTCACTGCGCAGCTTGCGCGCCAGCTTATGGCGGGTGCTCAAAGGAAGGTGGCGCAGGATAAACAACACAATCGGGTTGCGCAGGATGCGCCGCAGCTTCATATAGCCGACGTCGCGGGTACAGAGGCTGTCGCCGTGCATCAATAGCACGGGCTCGCCATGGAGCTGCACGACACTCGGGTCCTTGAGCAAGGTGGCACCTGCGGCTTTGCAGAACGCCTTGCCGATCAGGAAATCACGGTTGCCGTGCATGATGAAAGTCGGGGTGCCGCTGTCGCTCAGCTCGCGCAACGCTGTGCAAATCGAACGCTGGAAGGGGGTCATCCCATCGTCGCCAATCCAGGCTTCAAAGAAGTCCCCCAGAATGTACAACGCCTGGGCGCCACGAGCGCGGTGGTGGAGCAGATCCAGAAACGCCCGGGTAATATCCGGGCGCTCCTCTTCCAGATGCAAATCTGAAATCAGCAATATCACCCAACGATCTCGGCTTTCTCGACGATAACGTCTTCTACCGGAACGTCCTGGTGACCGGCTTTACTGGTGGTCTGCACGCCTTTGATCTTGTCAACGACGTCCTGGCCTTCGGTCACTTTACCGAATACCGCGTAGCCCCAACCCTGCACGTTCTTGCCGCTGTGGTTCAGGAAGGTATTGTCGGCGACGTTGATGAAGAACTGCGCGGAGGCCGAATGCGGCTCCATGGTACGGGCCATGGCGACGGTGTACTTGTCGTTGGAGAGGCCATTGTCCGCTTCGTTCTGGATGCTTGGACGCTTGTCTTTCTTTTCTTTCATGCCAGGCTCGAAACCGCCGCCCTGGATCATGAAGTTGCCGATAACACGGTGGAAAACGGTGTTTTCGTAGTGGCCGGCGTTCACGTACTCGATGAAGTTGGCGACGGTGTTCGGCGCTTTCTCGGCGTTCAGCTCGATGACGATGTCACCGTGGTTGGTGGTCAGTTTGACTTGAGTCATGTTCACTACTCTTTTCAGGGAATTCGTGGGTTTGGGTGCCTGGGCACCACGACCGGTATGGCGAAACTGCGGCCAAGGCGCGCAGTTTAGCGTGCCCTGCAGGAATTTCGAGGTGGTTTTTCACCGCCGATGCAATAAATGCTGCAGTTTTCGGTGCTGCGCTGTCAGGTGCTTGACAGCATCGGCTATGATATCGCCTTTGTTTTATCTGGCCTCACCCGGCCACGAACCTGTCTGTTCAAGGATCCTATGAGCAAGCCCACTGTCGACCCTACCTCGAATGCCAAGGCCGGACCTGCCGTCCCGGTCAATTTCCTGCGCCCGATCATCCAGGCGGACCTGGATTCGGGCAAGCACACGCAGATCGTCACCCGCTTCCCGCCAGAGCCCAACGGCTACCTGCACATCGGTCACGCCAAGTCGATCTGTGTGAACTTCGGCCTGGCCCAGGAGTTCGGTGGCGTCACGCACCTGCGTTTCGACGACACCAACCCGGCCAAGGAAGACCAGGAATACATCGACGCCATCGAAAGCGACATCAAGTGGCTGGGCTTCGAATGGTCCGGTGAAGTGCGCTATGCCTCCAAATACTTCGACCAGCTGTTCGACTGGGCCGTCGAACTGATCAAGGCCGGCAAGGCCTACGTCGACGACCTGACCCCGGAGCAGGCCAAGGAATACCGTGGCACCCTGACCGAGCCGGGCAAGAACAGCCCGTTCCGCGACCGTTCGGTGGAAGAGAACCTGGACTGGTTCGCCCGCATGCGCGCCGGTGAGTTCCCGGACGGCGCCCGCGTGCTGCGTGCCAAGATCGACATGGCCTCGCCGAACATGAACCTGCGCGATCCGATCATGTACCGCATCCGCCATGCCCATCACCACCAGACCGGTGACAAGTGGTGCATCTACCCGAACTACGACTTCACCCACGGTCAGTCCGACGCCATCGAAGGCATCACCCACTCCATCTGCACCCTGGAGTTCGAAAGCCATCGCCCGCTGTACGAATGGTTCCTGGACAGCCTGCCAGTGCCGGCGCACCCGCGTCAGTACGAGTTCAGCCGCCTGAACCTGAACTACACCATCACCAGCAAGCGCAAGCTCAAGCAACTGGTCGATGAAAAGCACGTCCATGGTTGGGACGACCCGCGCATGTCCACGCTGTCGGGCTTCCGCCGCCGTGGCTACACACCGGCGTCGATCCGCAACTTCTGCGACATGGTCGGCACTAACCGTTCCGACGGCGTGGTCGACTTCGGCATGCTCGAATTCAGCATCCGCCAGGACCTGGACGCGAATGCTCCGCGCGCCATGTGCGTGCTGCGCCCGTTGAAGGTCGTGATCACCAACTACCCGGAAGACAAGGTCGACAACCTCGAACTGCCGCGTCATCCGCAGAAAGAAGAACTCGGCGTGCGCAAGCTGCCGTTCGCCCGTGAAATCTACATCGACCGCGATGACTTCATGGAAGAGCCGCCAAAGGGCTACAAGCGCCTGGAGCCGAACGGCGAAGTGCGCCTGCGCGGCAGCTACGTGATCCGTGCCGACGAAGCGATCAAGGACGCCGATGGCAACATCGTCGAACTGCGTTGCTCCTACGATCCGGACACCCTGGGCAAGAACCCTGAAGGCCGCAAGGTCAAGGGCGTGATCCACTGGGTGCCGGCCGCGGCCAGCATCGAGTGCGAAGTGCGCCTGTACGATCGCCTGTTCCGCTCGCCGAACCCTGAAAAGGCCGAAGACAGCGCCAGTTTCCTCGACAACATCAACCCTGACTCCTTGCAAGTACTCACTGGTTGTCGTGCCGAGCCATCGCTTGGCGACGCACAGCCGGAAGACCGTTTCCAGTTCGAGCGCGAAGGTTACTTCTGCGCGGATATCAAGGACTCGAAACCCGGTCAGCCGGTATTCAACCGTACCGTGACCTTGCGTGATTCGTGGGGCCAGTGATTCTCTAAGGAAGCCGTTGTGCTAACGATCTACAACACACTCAGCAAGACCAAAGAAGTCTTCAAGCCGCTGGATGGCAACAAGGTGCGCATGTACGTGTGCGGCATGACCGTGTACGACTACTGCCACATCGGCCACGGCCGCAGCATGGTTGCCTTCGACCTGGTGACCCGCTGGTTGCGTTTCAGCGGCTATGACTTGACCTATGTGCGCAACATCACCGACATCGACGACAAGATCATCAACCGCGCCAATGAAAACGGCGAGTCGTTCGACGCGCTGACCGAGCGCATGATCGCCGCGATGCACGAGGACGAGGCGCGCCTCAATATCCTCAAGCCGGACATGGAACCGCGTGCCACGGACCACATCCCTGGCATGCACGCGATGATCCAGACCCTGATCGACAAGGGTTACGCCTACGCCCCAGGCAACGGCGACGTGTACTACCGCGTCGCCAAGTTCATGGGCTACGGCAAGCTGTCGCGCAAGAAAATCGAAGACCTGCGCATCGGCGCACGTATCGAAGTCGACGAAGCCAAGCAGGACCCGCTCGACTTCGTGCTGTGGAAGGCAACCAAGCCGGGCGAGCCAAGCTGGGAATCGCCATGGGGCGCCGGGCGTCCGGGCTGGCACATCGAATGCTCGGTAATGTCCACCTGCTGCCTGGGCGAGACCTTCGACATTCATGGCGGCGGCAGCGACCTGGAGTTCCCGCACCACGAAAACGAAATCGCCCAAAGCGAAGCCGCCACCGGCAAGACTTACGCCAACGCCTGGATGCACTGCGGCATGATCCGCATCAATGGCGAGAAGATGTCCAAGTCCTTGAACAACTTCTTCACCATCCGCGACGTGCTGGCAAAGTACCATCCGGAAGTGGTGCGTTACCTGTTGGTGTCGAGCCACTACCGCAGCGCCATCAACTACTCGGAAGACAACCTCAAGGACGCCAAGGGCGCCCTGGAGCGTTTCTACCACGCGTTGAAAGGCCTGCCAGCCGTGGCACCGGCCGGCGGCGAAGTCTTCGTCGCACGGTTTACCGAAGTCATGAACGACGACTTTGGTACACCGGAAGCCTGCGCGGTGCTGTTCGAGATGGTGCGCGAGATCAACCGTTTGCGTGAGAGCGATCTCGACGCCGCGGCGGGTCTGGCAGCGCGCTTGAAAGAACTGGCCAGTGTGCTGGGCGTGTTGCAGATGGAAGCGGATGACTTCCTGCAAGCCGGCGCCGAAGGGCGTGTGAATGCGGCGCAAGTGGATGCGCTGATCCAGGCGCGTCTTGCAGCGCGTGCCAATAAAGACTGGGCGGAATCCGACCGTATCCGCGACCAACTGACCGCAATGGGTGTGGTGTTGGAAGACGGGAAAGGTGGGACGACGTGGCGGTTGGCTGATCAGGCTTGATTGGTAAACGCCGAATGAAAAACGCCCCGACTGGTTCGGGGCGTTTTTTAAATGAGGCTTGGCTTGGAGGTGAGGTGTGTATGAGATTGCCTTTTTACGTTGTTGACTATGTTTCTGGGCTCTCTATTGAGGGGATGGTGTTCCCCCATCGCCAGTGAGAACTGTGTTTCTTGTATTGCCCCTCGGCATTTTTATAATTCGGCCGCTATCGGTGTGAATGTAATAATAGTCTTTTGATTGTGCTTTGCTTTCTGAACCCTCTTTTACAGCGGCTTTGACTTTGTCCAATTCTGACTGAAGCCTTACGAGGTTTGTAGTGGCCTCTGCATTTAATTGTTTTGCGGCTGATAGTTGAGATACTAGAGCCTGCATTTTTTCAATGCTTTGGTCGCGATCTTTGTTGGCATTGGATACGCGGTGGTCTATTTCGTCAAATTCGCTGTTCAGGCTTTTAATAAAACCTCCGAGCTCGTCTGCGCTGCCAGCTAATCTATTAAATATTTTTAAGATTGACTCAATTTGTTTGTTTTCTGAAAAGTTCGGATATCTGACTTTGTGATCTATTTCGCTCCACGCTTCCTCAAAAATTGTTCTTACCTGAACTTCAATTAATATCTCAGTATTTCCAGGTCTCATTTTCAGTACGTAATGAACGGATCTGTAGCCGGCCGGGTGAATTTTTGGGGTTATTCCGCATTGCTTGAAGGCAGTTACCAGGTCTTGCGGATCACCCTCTCTTATATATGAAACTGCCTTTTCGTCAAGGCCCCACATTTCTGTAACTTTTTCGTGGATATTAAATACTTCATCTTTAAATAAGTGTAGTGCTCGCACGCCAACTAGGTCTGAAACGATTTTGTGATAGTTATTTTTCGAAATTGATAAGTATTTTTTCGTAGGTTTCTCTACGGATTGCTTTCGTATTATCTTTTCAATGAGATGTTCTGGGTCTTTTACTCGCCAGCGGACGGAATGAACTCCGCTAAATGATTGTATTGTTTTAACAACGAACTCTGCTGCGTCTTCTAATTGTCGAATTCTACCGCTGTAGTCTGTGTGTATTTCTAGAAGCTCCTCCCAACTTATAGATACTTTTGCCCATTCTTGGTCTGAAACTCTGTTTCTAGAAAGAAAGCTCGCTCTGTCCATAATGTCATCCTGATCTATAAACACTTAGCAGTGAGCTATAAAACCTGAATTTTGGTCAAAATGCCACTATGTGATGTCGTCAGTGAGAGGAGCGATCCTACTGCTCGGATGAAATCGCCCCTTTATGGGTCTACTTTCGGACTGCGATCTCCTTGTGATCCATGATCTTCGCAACCAATAACTGAATCCCATCCAGTATCCGGCAAACTCCCAGCGCCACGCTACGTGGGGCGCCATCAATCTCAAAAGCCAAATGACTTGCCAGCGCTTGAGCCGACTCAAGATCCTCCGACGCGTTTACCAGAAGCGTTTCAATGTCTATTCCTTCGCGCACGGTAAACAAGCCATGGTCCCCAACTGGAAGCCTTGGTTTTTCTAACGGGTTCAGATAGTGATTAATTGCTCGATGAGCGGCATTGTGAGGCGCGGTTGCATCTGACGGCGGATTCGGATTGTCTTTAATCATCGCGAAGCTCCTAGAGTATGGGAGCCACCACCCATCGCTGCGAAACGATACCCGGGTGGCAGCTGTGCGCAGGTTCGCAGACCGGGACTCTAGGCACCCGGCATACCCGAAGGTATCCCGCGCACAGCCGCCATAACATCAGGCATAAAAAAGCGCCCGCTATCTGAGGTGGACGCTGTGCGTCTAGAGTTTAACCGGGCTGCGAAACCCGGTCGCTGAATTTGCAGCGACCACCGAAGATTAGGCAGCCATTTTCCGAGCGACAACCCTAAAACGCTGTCGGAAATTTCCTTGCTGCGCTTACCTGCCTGAAGTTTGCAATACCTGTGCTAGGTATGGGGGCCTTGTACTGACTTTATAGGCGCTATTAGCTGCGTCGTTATAGATGGTCTCGTGATACTCGCCGTCCTTGAAGTGCAAAGCGACGCCATCATCGACCGCGTAGGCGGGTTGTATCCCCTCAAGCTGAACAAGCTCGACAAACGAGATTTCCCTTCCCGCTTCTGAGCTGAAATGCGGACACAGCGCTCCTGGCAGCAATCCCAGGCCGTCAATCAGCGCGAACGCTCCCCCTGAATCGGAATGCCCGTGCTCGAACCAGCAAATGGCGCCTGCACTGACACCACACAGGACTTTGCCGTTTTCCCAGGCCCTCTTCAGATGGTCCACTACAGCAAATTCGCGCCAGATCGCCAACATGGCGCGGGTATTTCCGCCTGGTACGTAAATAATGTCGGCTTGCTCAAAGAGTGATGAAACATGATTGGCGTTGGGGAAGGGTGAAATGAAAAATGCCAGCGTGGTTACACGGCAGCCAGCGCTTTCATATTTGGCGGTGAAATCGGAAATCTTGATTCGGTCATCGCCATTGGCGGTGGAGATGTAGAGCACAGTAGGGTGCGTTTTGCCAGATGACGCGACGATGTGTTTATCGATACGCGTCATACGCTGCATGTCTTCGGTGGACTCGCCGCCGATAACAATAATGTGCTTAGTCATCCTGACCTCCTGTCCGTCTTGCGCGATATGAGTGTCTGCCGCCGCTATGAAGATTGCATCACTTGATACCGACTTTGAACAAAACCATTGTCCGACTCATGCGTGCCGATATGGCGAAGCTCAAGTTCTCGACCGATCTGGCTGAAGAGTGGGATCCCTTGCCCGAGTAAAACCGGGATACGCGTGATGATCAGCTCATTGACCAGGCCCGCTTCAAGAAACGCCTGGATCGTCTGGCCACCGTCGATATAGAGGTGCTTCATACCGCGTTCGGCCAACGTTGCCACGAGTGAGGTGACGTCGCCTGCCATGACCTCGACCTTGCCCTCCAGATGCGCAGGGATTTGCAGTTGCTGATAAGAGAGCACAATGACCGGCGTACCTTCATAGGGCCATTCGGGAAAGGACAGGACCTTCTCCAGGGTTTTGCGGCCCATCACCAGCGAATCCACCGTGGCAATGAAGTTTTCATAGGTCACACCCTTCAACTCGGCGGTTTCATACGCGGGTTGGTGCAACCATTCGATATCACCGTCCGGACGGGCAATGAAGCCGTCCACGCTGGCTGCGATAAAGACTGAGCATTTGACATCCATTGCGAAAACTCCTTTTCGTGCGCTTGAGCGCTAATGTTAATTTAATCCGCCGATGCAAAAACCGAATGTCGAAGAAATAACCCTGACGCCCCTTTCTGCAGTGCGAGGATGTATGCGAAGTTGGTTGATCCGTTACCGTTACGCCATCATTTTCTGGGTGTGCTTCGGCGTTTTTCGCACCTCCCTGGCCGATTGGAATCCCATTCCCTCTGGCTCCATGCGCCCGACCTTGCTGGAGGGTGATGTGGTGCTGGTCAACCGCGTGGCCTATGACCTCAAAGTGCCGCTCACCGATATTTCCCTGGCCAAAATCGATAGCCCCCAGCGCGGCGATGTGGTGACGTTCTCGTCGCCCAAGGACGGCATGCGCCTGATCAAGCGCATCGTTGGCATTCCCGGTGACACCCTGGAGATGAAAGATGAGGTGTTGTGGGTCAACGGCGTGCCGGCTACCTACAGTGATGCCCAGGACATCAGCGAACCCATCGTGCCTGGTCATACGGTGCCGGGGATCAAGTTGAATGAGTGGGTGGCCAACCGACAGCACACGGTGCAGTTCATGCCGACCGTGCGGGCGTTGCGCAATTTCGGCCCGGTGGTGGTGCCGGCCGACAGCTATTTCATGCTGGGGGACAATCGCGATAACAGCGATGACTCCCGGTACATCGGTTTTGTGCCGCGCCGGCTGTTGATCGGACGGGCGCATCATGTGCTGGCGTCGGCGCAGATCCTGGATCACTGGATGCCACGCCTGAACAGGTTTGGCGCGCCGATCCTGTAAGGACAAGCCCCAATACACTGTAGGAGCTGGCTTGCCAGCGATGGCTACTACAGTTGGGTGTGTTACGAGGGCCCCTGAATCCAGACACTCACTTTTGGGTTAGCCCATTACCTTTTCGTGCGTTCTTGTGGGCTGTCCGCCCGGTTCCTATCCTGCGGTCTTCGTTTACCCAGGAGTAGGTTCCATGAGCTTTGATCTCGGACTAAAAGGCCTTCGTGCGCTGGTCACCGGTGGCACCAAAGGTATCGGCGCCGCCGTGGTGGCGGTGTTGCGTGAGCAAGGCGCCCTGGTGATTTCGGTCGCGCGTTCGGCGGCGGATTCGACGCCAGAAGGCGTGCATTTCATCGCCGCCGACCTGGGCACTGCCGCGGGTTGTGCGAGTGCTACCGAGGCGGTGAAGGAGCGGTTTGGCGGCGTGGATATCATCGTTAATGTACTCGGCGGCTCTAGCGCGCCTGGCGGTGGTTTTGCGGTACTGGACGATGAGCAGTGGTCGAGTGCCCTGGGCCAGAACCTGATGGCGGCGGTGCGGGTGGATCGGGCGCTGCTGCCGGGGATGCTCGAACGTGGGGCCGGGGTGATTATTCATGTCACTTCGATCCAGCGGGAGTTGCCGTTGCCGGAGTCGACCACTGCGTATGCCGCAGCGAAGGCGGCGTTGGCGACCTACAGCAAGAGCCTGTCGAAAGAAGTGACGCCCAAGGGTATTCGGGTGGTGCGGGTTTCGCCTGGCTGGGTGGAGACGGACGCGGCGGTGGCACTGGCGGAGCGCCTGGCGGAGCAGGCGGGAACGGATTACGAGGGGGGCAAGCAGATCATCATGCAGGCGCTCGGCGGTATTCCGCTTGGACGGCCGGCCAAGCCCCAGGAGGTGGCTGACTTGATCGCCTTCCTGGTCTCGCCCCGCGCCGCGTCGATCAGCGGCACCGAGTACGTGATTGACGGCGGTACCGTGCCCACGGTCTAACTTGTCGGCTTGGCGGCCTGCCATTTGAGCAGGCCATCCAGCACCGGGCACAGGCTCTGGCCCCACTCGGTCATGCGGTATTCCACCTTGGGCGGCACCACCGGGTAGACCGTGCGTTGCACCAAACCATCGGCCTCGAGCTGACGCAATTGCTGGGCGAGCATCTTCTGCGAGATATCCGGGATCAGCCGCTCAAGGTCGGAGTAACGCTGCACCTGGCCGCCGAACAGGTGGAACAGGATGATCAGCTTCCAGCGCCCGCCAAGCCAGGCGAGGGTGGTTTCGACGTCGGCGGCCGCGGTGGCAGGGGTGTAGGTTTTACTCATTGCATACGCCCTTCGGACATTTCGGAAAGTTGCCATTTGCTTTGACGTCCGCCGCAGCCTGGCTTTAGATGGTCGACACGACCAAACCCATGATGAAACCGGCGGTGATTCAAATGGATTGTATCTTCTGCAGCATTGTTCAAAAGACCTCCCCTGCGCACATTCTGTGGGAAGACGACCAGCATATGGCCTTCCTGTCGATTTTTCCCAATACACCGGGTTTCAGCGTAGTGATCCCCAAGCAGCACTACGGCAGCTATGCGTTTGCGCAGTCGGATGAGGTGTTGGCCGGGCTTGCGATAGCGGCGAAGAAGACCGCGTTGCAGATCGACCGGGCGTTTCCGGATGTGGCGCGTACGGGGATGATGCTGGAAGGGTATGGAGTGGATCATTTACATGCGAAGCTGTTTCCCATGCATGGGACGGGCGGGGACAGTACCTTCAAGCCCATCAGCTCCAAGGTGGAGAAGTTCTTCGAAGCCTATGAGGGCTATATCTCGTCCCACGATTTTGTGCGGGCGGATGATGCCGAGCTAGCGGAGTTGGCGGCGCATATCAGATCATTTGTCTAATGCAAAACCAAATGTGGGAGCGGGCTTGCTCGCGAATGCGGTGGGTCAGTCGCTGATGTGCTGACTGAAAAACCGCATTCGCGAGCAAGCCCGCTCCCACCTTTTTTACTGTGTTCGCTTGATGAATCAGCGGCGGCTGCTGACTTCGGCCGGTACGTCATCACCGGCCATGCGCTTGCGGAACAGCGCCGTACGGGCCAGCAGCAACGTGGTCACCGGCACCGTGATCGACAACAAAATCGGAATCAACCACCCATGCAACACCGGCCCGGATTTGAGCACCGAAAAATAAATGATCGACGCCAACGCCACACACCACGCCCCCAACGTCGAAGCCAATGCCGGCGGGTGCATGCGCTGGAAGAAGTCCTTCATGCGCAGCAAGCCGATCGCGCCAATCAATGCAAACACACTGCTCAACACCAGCAGCACCGCCACGACGATCTCCATCCATAACGGCATCATTCAATCACCTCCCCACGCAGCAGGAATTTGGCCAGGGCAAACGAGCCCACGAAGCCGAACAGCGCGATCAGCAGCGCCGCTTCAAAGTAGGTGTCACTGGCATAGCGAATGCCCAGCACCAGCATCATCAGCATCGCCAGGATGTACAGGTAGTCCAGCGCCAGTACCCGGTCTTGCGCGGATGGGCCTTTGAACAGGCGGACCAGGGTCAGCACCATCGCCAGCGAGAACAGGAACAGGCTGAACAGGATCGCATTGGAGAGCAGGGCGCTCATTCGAAGATCTCCATCAGGGGCCGTTCGTAGGTGGATTTGAAGTGCTCGATGAAGGGCGCTTCGTCCTCCAGATCAAACACGTGCAAGAGCAGGATGCTGCGGTCCAGTGCCAGTTCCGACCAAATGGTGCCGGGCACCACCGTGGTGATCATCGACAGCGCGGCCAGGCCGTTGGCGTCGCGCAGGTCCAGGGGGATCTTGATAAAGCGCGAACGCGGCGGGCGGGAGCCGCATATCAGCACGCCCCAGGCCACTTGCAGGTTGGAGATGATCACATCGCGGCCTACCAGGAAAAACAGGCGAATGATCACCCCAGGGCGGCGCATGCGGATTGGCAATGGCCGCAGCGGCGCCATCATCAGTGGCGCCAGAAAGCCCAGCAGCGCGCCCAGCAGCAGGTTGCCGGGGCTCACGGACAGGTTGAGCACCAGCCACAACAGCCACAACGCCAGCGACAACCACGGGGCAGGGAATAGGCGTTTCATGGCTGCACCTCCAGCGCGGCGGCCTTGGCTTCAGGGCTCGGCACCGGTCGCGTCGCCATCACCGCCATTACATAGTGCTCCGGGTTGTTCAGGCTGGCAGCCGTGTCCTGGGTGTAGCGCATCAGCGGCTCGGCCTTGAAGGTCAGCAGGATGCTCAAGCCGAGCAGGAAGAAGATCGGCAGGCACTCGTAGCGACGCAGCAGCGGCGAAGGGCGCTCTTCCGGGGTCCAGAAACGCTGGATGCCCAGGCGCGCAAAGGCGATCAGCGACGCCAGGCCGGAAAGAATCAGCAGCGCCACCAGGCCCCACGCGGCGGGACGAATCGGCTCGTCGACACTGACGCCCAGGCCCAGCGGATTGACCAGTGCACTCAACAGGCTGAGCTTGCCGATAAACCCGGAAAGCGGCGGCATGCCGATGATCAGCAGGGCGCAGGCGATAAAGCTCAGGCCCAGGAAGGCCATGGTCCAGGGAATCACCTGGCCGACCACGGCTTTCTGCTCGTCATCGAGGTTGACGCCAGGGCGCGGATGCAGGGACTCCATGGCCTTGGGCAGCGCATCGATCTCTTCATCCAGCGGCAGGTCGTTGGCCGAGCGCGAACGCTCGATCAACTCGGCCAGCAGGAACAGTGCGCTCAATGCCAGCGTCGAGCTGACCAGATAAAACAGCGCCCCCGCCGTCAGGCTTGGCTGAGCGAAACCAACGGCAGACAGCAAGATCCCCGCCGACACCAGGATGCTCAAGCTGGCCATGCGCTCCAGCCGCTGCGCCGCCACCATCGCCAGCGCCGCACAGATGATGGTTGCCATGCCGCCGTATACCAGCCAGTCACCGCCAAACAGCGCCGAGGCACCGGCCTGGCCGGAAAACAGCAGGGTCCACAGGCGCAGCACGGTGTACACGCCGACCTTGGTCATGATCGCAAACATCGCCGCCACCGGCGCACTGGCCGAGGAATAGGCGGGCGCCAGCCAGAAGTTCAGCGGCCACATGCCGGCCTTGGCCAGGAATGCGGTCGCGAGAATTGCAGCGCCAGCGTGCAGCAGGCCGCGATCAGCCTCCGGTACCAATGGGATTTTCAACGCCAGGTCGGCAAAGTTCAGCGTGCCGGTCACCCCGTAGATCATCGCCGCGCCAATCAAGAACAACGACGACGCCAACAGGTTGATCGCAATGTAATGCAGCCCAGCCGACACTCGCGCGCGGCCCGAGCCGTGCAGCATCAAGCCATAGGACGCCGCCAGCAGCACCTCGAAGAACACGAACAGGTTGAACAGGTCGGCGGTGAGGAACGCACCGTACAACCCCATCATCTGCACCTGGAACAACGCATGGAAACTGGTGCCCGCGCGGTCCCAGCGGGCCATGGCGAACAGCAACGCGCTCACGCCAATGATGCCGGTGAGCACCAGCATCAGCGCCGACAACTGATCCACCACCAACACGATGCCAAACGGAACTTGCCAGTTGCCCGGCAGGTACACGCCGATCGAGCCAGGGCCGCCTTTTTGCGTCCAGTACAGCAGCAAAATAGCGATGCCCAGGCCAATGACGCTGGAGAACAGGTTGATGCGCGCCTTCAGCGGGCGGTGCTTCTCGCCGAGCATCAGCATCAATGCGGCCGTCAGCAACGGCAACAGGATCGGCGCGACGATCATTTGATTCATCCACGTCATTCCTTGGGCTCCCGGCCGTCCACATGGTCCGTACCGGTCAGGCCGCGGGAGGCCAGCAGCACTACCAGGAACAAGGCGGTCATGGCGAAGCTGATCACGATGGCCGTGAGCACCAGCGCCTGGGGCAGGGGATCGGTGTAGTTGAGCAAGTCTTGCGGCACGCCGTCCTTGATGATCGGCTCCTTGCCGATAAACAGGCTGCCCATGCTGAAAATGAACAGGTTGACCCCGTACGACAGCAGGCACAGGCCCATCACCACCTGGAATGTCCGTGGCCGCAGGATCAGCCAGACGCCGGAGGCCGCCAGGACCCCAATGGCAATTGCGATGACTTCTTCCATCAGGCGGCTCCTTCCGTTGCGGCAACCACTTTGGCCTGGTTGCTCGGTTTGTGGGCCCGCACGGACTGGTGACCGAGGGCGGTGAGCATCAGCAGCGTCGAGCCGACGACCATGGCGTACACGCCGACGTCGAAGAACAAGGCGCTGGCGATATGGATGTCGCCGAGCAGCGGCAGGCTGAAATGCCAGGTGTGGGTGGTGAGGAACGGATACCCGGCAAACAATGCACCGAGGCCGGTCAGCGTCGCTGAGAACAGGCCAAAGCCCATCCAGCGCATCGGTCGCAGGCTCATCTGCGCCTCGACCCACTGCGTACCGGCGACCATGTATTGCAGGATAAACGCCACCGACATCACCAGCCCGGCGACAAACCCGCCGCCCGGTTGGTTGTGGCCGCGCATGAACAGGTAGAACGACACCACCAGCGCTATCGGCAGCAGCAGGCGCACCAGCACCGCCGGCACCATCATGAAGCCCAGGGCGGTGTCGCTGGCCTGGCGTGGGTTGACCAGGTCGGTGGCCACGTCCGGCGCCAACTGGCGCTGTTGCGCGGGCAGTTGCATGCTTTCCTTGGATGGACGGAAGCGGCGGAGCAGGGCGTACACGGTCAGCGCCACGGCGCCAAGTACGGTGATTTCACCCAAGGTATCGAAGCCCCGGAAGTCCACCAGCATCACGTTCACCACATTGCTGCCGCCGCCTTCGGGCAGGGCGCGGCTTAAGTAGAACGAGGAAATATCGTTGGGCGTCTGGCGCGTCAGCATCGCGTAGGACAGCAGTGCCATGCCGCCACCTACCACGGTGGACAACAGGAAGTCGCGCAGACGGCGAATGCGCGCCTTGCGCAGCGAACTCGGCAGTGGCGACACTTCCTCGATCCGCCGTGGCAACCAGCGCAGGCCGAGCAGGATCAGCACCGTGGTCACCACTTCGACCACCAGTTGGGTCAGCGCCAGGTCCGGCGCCGAGAACCACACGAAGGTCACGCAGGTCATCAGGCCGCACACGCTGACCATGGTCAGGGCCGCCAGCCGGTGGTACTTGGCTTGCCAGGCAGCGCCGAGGGCACAGGCAATCGCCAGCAGCCACAGGGTCACGAACACAATGGAACCCGGGATCTTCGGCCGGTCGCCCCAACTGAGGCCGCTGTTGAGCATCGGGATCATGCCGCCGATCACCGCCACCAGCACCAGCAGGAACAATTGGGTCTGCAGGCGCTTGGTGCTGATGCGTTTCTCGATCTTGCGCACACCGCGCATCATCACCACCAGGCTGCGCTCGAAGCCGCGCTTGCCGTTGAAGTAGCTGATGATGGGCGGGTATTTGAAGCGGCCACGCTTGAGTTGCTTGCGCAGCAGCAGATAGAGCACCACGCCGCCGGACATGGCCACCAGGCTCATGATCATCGGCGCGTTCCAGCCGTGCCAGATCGCCAGGCTGTACTCCGGCAGTACACCGCCGACCACTGGCAGGGCGGCAGCGGCGAGGATCGAACCCACCACCTGGGCCGGGAAAATCCCCACCAACAGGCAGGTGAACACGAGCAGTTCAACCGGTGCGCGCATCCAGCGCGGCGGTTCATGCGGGGTGTGCGGCAGGTTGGTCGCCGTCGGGCCGAAGAACACATCCACGGTGAAACGCAGCGCGTAGGCCACGCTGAACGTACCGGCGATGGTCGCGATCAACGGCAGGGCAAACTCCACCCAAGCGGTCGAGGTGATGAACACGGTTTCGGCGAAGAACATCTCTTTGGACAGGAAGCCGTTGAGCAACGGCACGCCCGCCATGGACGCACTGGCCACCATCGCCAGGGTCGCGGTAAACGGGATCAAACGCACCAGCCCGCTGAGCTTGCGGATATCGCGCGTGCCGCTTTCGTGGTCGATGATGCCTGCGGCCATGAACAGCGAGGCCTTGAATGTGGCGTGGTTGAGGATATGGAATACGGCTGCGACGGCGGCCAGCGGGCTGTTCAGGCCAAGCAATAAGGTGATCAGCCCAAGGTGGCTGATGGTGGAGTAGGCCAGCAGGCCTTTGAGATCATTCTGGAACATGGCGCAGTAAGCGCCGAGAAGCAGGGTAATCGCGCCGGCACCGCCGACGATATAGAACCATTCTTCGCTGCCGGACAGCGACGGCCACAGGCGGGCCAGCAGGAACACGCCGGCCTTCACCATCGTTGCCGAATGCAGGTACGCCGACACCGGCGTGGGCGCCGCCATCGCATGGGGTAGCCAGAAGTGGAACGGGAACTGCGCGCTTTTGCTCAAGGCGCCGATCAGCACCAGGGCCAGCATGACCGGGTACAGCGCGTGCGCGCGAATCTGATCGCCGGCCGCCAGCACCTGGTCGAGGTCATAGCTGCCGACGATATGCCCCAGCAACATCACGCCCGCCAGCAGGCACAAGCCGCCCGCACCGGTAACCATCAACGCCATATAGGCACCACGCCGTGCATCAGCGCGGTGGTGCCAGTAGCCGATCAGCAGGAACGAGAACAGGCTGGTCAGTTCCCAGAAGAACACGATCTGGACCAGGTTGCCGGAGATCACCAGCCCGAGCATGGCGCCCATGAACGCCAGGAAAAACGCAAAGAAGCGCGGCACCGGGTCGTCCGGCGACATGTAATAGCGCGCATACAACGACACCAGCGTGCCGATGCCCAGCACCAGCATCGAGAACAGCCAGGCAAACCCATCCATGCGCAGCACGAAGTTCAGCCCGAGGCTGGGCAACCACATGAATTCTTCGCGGATCACGCCACCGTGGGCGATCTGGGGGTAGAGCAGGGCGACTTGAATAGTGCCGCCCAGGGCCACAAGGCCGGCCAGCAGGGATTCGGTGTTACGTGCATTGTGCGGCAGCAAGGCCGCCAGACAGCTGCCAGCGAACGGCAGAAGCAGTAGAACTATCAGGGACATAGGCTTCTAATCTGCGGGAGTTTGGGATGCATCATACGTGCCGCTTTCTCGATCACCAAACGGCAAGATGTGGCAGGATCCTACAAGGTAGGTCGAAAACGCCCATTTGGCATTGTTTCAATGCTCCCTCAGCCCTGATGTTCCTGCTCCAGCTCATTGTCCACCGCCAGCGCCTTCTGGGCCTTTGTCTTCATCTCACTGACAATCACCGCCGCCACAATCAACACCGCGCCCAGCATCGCAATCGGCGGGAAGCGTTCCCCGGCGATCCGCCCCACCACGCCAGCCCACACCGGCTCACCGGCATAAATCAACGTGGCTCGGGTAGGCGAGACACTCTGCTGCGCCCAGTTCATTGCCACTTGTATCACCGCACTGGTCAAACCCAGGCCGACTGCACTGAACAGCAGCAACCACGAAAACCCCGGCAACGCCTCGCCCATCGGCACCACCATCAGGAACGACAATAACGACGCGGTGGCCAGTTGCACCACGGTCACCCGGCGGACATCTACCTGCCCGGCAAATGCACTGATCAAAATAATCTCCGCCGCAATCGCGACCGCGCCAATCAAGGTGGCGATTTCACCGGGACTGAAATTCAACGAAGCGCCCGCAGGCCCGGTCAACAGCATCAAGCCGGTAAACGCCAGCATGATGCCAATGCTCGGCATCAAGCCCGGACGGCGTCCCAGCACCAGCCATTGCAGCAACGGAACGAACGGTACATACAAAGCCGTGATAAACGCCGACTGGCTGCTCAAGATCGTCTGCAAGCCAATGGTCTGCAGGCCGTAGCCAAACATGATTGCCACGCCAATGAACACTCCCGCCTTTAACTCGAACAGCGTCAGGGCGCGCAGGGTGCGCAGGGAAAAGAACCCCACCACGATCGCCGCCGCCGCAAACCGTAGCCCGACGAAAAACATCGGCCCGCTGACGGTCATCGCGTGCTGCACCAGCAAAAAGGTGCCGCCCCAGATCATGGTGATCACCACCAGGATGCATTCGGCTTTACTGAAACGGTTGAAACGCGAGGGGGAGTTCGGGGTGGTCATGGCGGCTCGGTCTTGCAAGGGAAAGGCACGGACCGCACAATGCGCCGCACGCTGGGCAGTATACTGCGCACACCCACCCATTGAGCAATATAGTGCACAAAGAAAATCCACACCGGGCTTCGGTCCTGCAGCACGTCAGCCAGAACGTTCGTCGCCTGCGCCACGCCGCCGACCTGAGCCAGACCGCGCTGTCGGAAAAATCCGGGGTCAGCCGACGCATGCTGGTGGCCATTGAGGCGGGGGAGAAGAACGTCAGCCTGTCCACCCTCGACCGTGTGGCCGAAGCGTTGGACGTGGCCTTCAGCGACCTGATCCAGGCGCCGGATGTGCGTGACCATAGCCGCATCAACGAGCTGGCCTGGGCCGGTGAGATCGACGGCAGCAAGGCGGTGTTGCTGGCCAAGGCCACGGCGCGGCGGGAAGTCGAACTCTGGGAGTGGCGCCTTGAGCCCGGCGATCGCTACTGCCCGGACCCCGACCTTGAAGGCTGGAGCGAGCAGCTGTTTGTCTTTGAAGGTTGCCTGACCCTGGTGTTGGCAGGTGAAGACAAGACAATCGGTACTGGCGAGTTTTTCATGTTCGCCAGTCATCAGCCTCACACCTATCGCAATGATGGGGATGTCGCCGTAAAGTTTGTAAGGAATGTCGTTATTTAGTTTGTCAACTATCAGATTTCACAGCTTATTTCTTTTGAGTTGATTATTTATATTCGGTCGGCGCTCTAGTTTCACTGTCTTAGCTTTTTTGTGCGGTGATTTTAAAATCCATATTCATTTCGAATGCGGTGGGGGCGTGTTTTCAACTTTATTGAAAGAGGATTTAATAATGAATGGAATTTTAGTGTCTCGCTCAGCCTTACTACCTGCGCCCTCTATTGTGCCCTCTAGTGGCAATGTCATTTCTCGCGCAGTAGTCGCAGGTAACAAAGCACGGTACGCCGTCCCGCTATATCCAGGGATCGCAATTGGTGACGTGGTTGATGTTCAAGTCGATACTGACGGCCAATGGACTTTCTTCTCGCGTGCGACAGTCACGGATGTCGATACGATGCTTGAATTTACATTGTTTGATGCGCTCTTTGCTTCTCCCGCAACGGAAGCTACTGCCAGCTATATCGTCAACAACGAAAACCACTCAGCACAAGCGGTGTATGCAGTCGAGGATTAGACCCTCGAAAAGAGTGAGTTCTGCGTTGTAATCAACAACAGAAGGACTGTTGCTGGAGCAACACTCGTTAGACAGTTTGCTGATTTTAATTGTGTGTTGCTCCATTTTTTACCAGGAAACTAGCCGACTTTACGGGCAATCACATTCAGGCACGACTCCTGCAATCACTCCTGTATCCCATCGGAGCCTGGAGTCGGCCCATGTCTGCCCACCCTTTACACCCTGCCCATATCATCCGTTCGGACGCGGAAGCCATCGACGTCGCCACGCGCCTGGCCGCCCGCTTCGCCGTCGAGGCCAGTGAGCGTGACCGTGAGCGGCGCCTGCCCATTGCCGAACTCGACGAGTTTTCGGCGAGCGGCTTGTGGGGCATCACCATTCCCAAGGCCTACGGCGGCGCCGAGGTGTCCTATGTGACCGTGGCCGAGGTGATCAAGCTGATCTCCGCTGTCGACCCGTCTTTGGGGCAAATCCCGCAGAACCATCTGGGTGTCGTCGACCTCCTGCTGCAAACCGCCACCGAGGACCAAAAGCGCTATTACTTCGACAAGGTGCTGGCCGGCTACCGTTTCGGCAACGCCTTCTCCGAAGCCAAGAGCAAAAACGCCGGCACCTTCGACACCCGGATTCGCTTGCATGGCGATACCGCGCAAATCGATGGCGAGAAGTTCTACTGCACCGGCGCGCTGTTCGCCCACATCGTGCCTACGGTCGGCAACAACGAACACGGCCAGGCGTTTATCGCCTTTGTCGAACGTGATGCGCCGGGCCTTAGCGTGATCGACAGCTGGGACGGCTTCGGCCAGCGCACCACCGCCAGCGGCGGCGTGACCCTCGATGGCGTAACCGTGCCCCTCAGCGCGGTGATCCCCGCTCACCAGGCCTTCGACCAACCCACCGCCAACGGCCCGATTTCACAGATCATCCAGGCTGCCGTCGACACCGGCATCGCCCTCGGCGCCCTTGAACAAGCGAAGATTTTCGCGCGCCAGGCCCGCCCGTGGATCGACAGCCAGCAGGATCACGGCTGGCAAGACCCGTTCACCATCGCCGCCATCGGCGACCTCGAATGGCGCGTGCACGGCACCGAAGCGATTCTCGCCAAGGCCGGCAAGGCGGTCGACCACGCACTCGCCGAACCGAGCGAAGACAGCGTCGCCCACGCCTCGCTGGTGGTCGCCCAGGCCAAAGTGCTGTCGGCCGAAACCGCCTTGCTCGCCAGCAGCAAACTCTTCGAGCTGGCCGGCACCCGCTCGGTCACCGGCAAACACAACCTTGACCGCTTCTGGCGCAACGCGCGCACCCACACCCTGCACGACCCGGCCCGCTGGAAATACCACCTGATCGGCAATTTTGTGCTCAACGGTGTGAAGCCCGCGCGCCACGCCTGGAACTGAGGATCAACCATGACCGCACTGAACCTTGCACGCCAACTGCTGGACAGCACTCGCCGCCATGTCGAGAAAAGCGATGACCCCTATGTGATCAGCCGCTTCGGCGATCTGCAGATCCGCGTCGACGTGGCCGCCGCCTTGCTGGAACGCGCTGAAACCCACCCCAGCCCGGTGGCCGCCACCGAAGCGCAGATCGCCGCCGCCGAAGCCTTGATTGCCGCGAGCAACGCCGAATTCGAGCTGACCGGCCAACGCACTGAACTGCCGTCGAGCCTCGATGACCCGTTGCGCTGGAAATACCAGATCGTCGGCAACTATTACCTCAACGGAGTGCTTTGATGTCCCGTGAAATCCGCTTGAATGCCTTCGACATGAACTGTGTCGGCCACCAATCGCCCGGCCTGTGGGCGCACCCGCGTGACCGTTCGTGGCAGTACAAGGACCTGGAATACTGGACCGACCTCGCCAAGATCCTTGAGCGCGGCAAGTTCGACGGCCTGTTTATCGCCGACGTGCTGGGCATCTACGACGTGTACAACGGCAACGGCGACGCGGCGATTCGCCAGGCGGCGCAGGTGCCGGTCAATGATCCGCTGTCGTTGATCGCGCCGATGGCGTTGGTCACCGAACACTTGGGGTTTGGCCTGACGGCTTCGTTGTCGTTCGAACATCCGTACCCGTTCGCCCGCCGTCTCTCGACCCTCGACCACCTGACCAAGGGCCGCATCGGCTGGAACATCGTCACCTCCTACCTGGAAAGCGGCGCCAAGAACCTCGGCCAGAAAGCCCAGACCGAACATGACGCGCGCTATGACTATGCCGAGGAATACCTGGAGGTTTGCTACAAACTCTGGGAAGGCAGTTGGGAGGAGGGCGCCGTGCTGCGCGACCGCGAGCGGCGGATCTTCAGCGACCCGAGCAAAATCCACGAGATCCGCCATGTCGGCAAACACTTCCAGGTGCCCGGTATTCACCTGTGTGAACCCTCGCCGCAACGCACCCCCGTGTTGTACCAGGCCGGTGCGTCCAGCCGCGGCAAACAATTCGCTGCCGAACAGGCCGAGTGCGTGTTTGTCGCCGCGCCGTCCAAGGTCTTGCTGAAAAAGACCGTCGCCGACATCCGCCGCCGCGCCGCCGAAGCCGGGCGTGATCCGAAGAAGATCCTGATCTTCAACCTGCAAACGGTGATCGTCGGCGAGACCGACGCCAAGGCCAAGGCCAAGTTCGACGAATACAAGTCCTACGTCAGCTACGAAGGCGCGATGGCGCTGATCTCCGGCTGGACCGGTATCGACTTCAGCCAGTTCAAGCCGGATGAGCCGCTCAAGCATGTGCACACCAACGCCATCCAATCGGCGGTGGAAGCGTTCTCCACGGCGGACCCGAACAAGGTCTGGACGCCGAACGAACTGGCCGATTGGGTCGGCATCGGTGGCTTTGGCCCGCTGTTTGTCGGTGGCCCGGAAACCGTGGCAGACCTGCTTCAAGAGTGGGTCGAGGACACCGATGTGGACGGCTTCAACCTGGCCTATGCGCTGACCCATGAAACCTTCATCGACGCCGTGGACCTGCTGGTGCCGGAGTTGCAAAAGCGCGGGGTGTACAAGACCGAATACGCCCAGGGCACGTTGCGCGAGAAGTTATTTGGTGACGGTGCAAGGTTGGGCGCGAACCACCCGGGGGCCGGTTACCGCGATTTGGCGGCCTTGCACCATTCCAATGTGGGAGCGGGCTTGCTCGCGAATGCGGACTGACATTCAACATTTATGTCGACTGATTTGCCGCTTTCGCGAGCAAGCCCGCTCCCACAGTAGATCGGTGTCGATGCAAAAAAACCAGCCAGCGGACCACCGCACGCACATCACTTGAATAGGAGCATCACCCCTATGAGCGTGCACGAACTCAAACGTCCGCTGGCCCTGGAATGGCCCGCCGAGCTGCTCGGCAACCTGCCCAAGGCGTTGGAACAACTGCACCACTGGGCGCAGATCACGCCGCTGCACACCGCCTTGCGCCACAAGCGCCAGGGCCAGTGGTACGCGTGGCGCTGGATCGACGCCTTGCGGGATGTGGAACGCCTGGCCGATGGCTTGCGTCAGCAGGGCTTTGACGAGCAATCGCGCGTGGCCCTCAGCGGGGCGTTCGAGCCGAACCTGTTGCTGTTGGCTCTTGCGGCTCAAGCCATCGGCGGGCAAGTCCTGACCCTGGCCGATGACGTGGAGCCCGAAGCGCTGCAACAACAGTTATGGCGCATCCATCCCACCCATGCCTACACCCAGGACCGCCAGCAAGTGCGGCATTGGCAGTCGGCCAACCTGCTGGATTTTGCCCAGTTGCTCGGCCCGATCGACCCGGCGCAGCACCTCGTACGCTGGTGGCAACCCAGCGGCGAAACCGCGTTGTGGAGCGAAGAAGGCACCCACTGGCAGGGCGGCTTGGCGGTAGTGCTGGAGCAATGGCTGAACAGCGGCCATGGCCTGGCCTTTCCGGAAAGCCTGGCCTCGGCGCGGCGCGATCGCAGCGAAGTCGCCCCCACCGGCTTGCTGTTGTCGCCTGCACGTTTGCAGCACCTGGCCGACGAGATCGAAAGTCGCCTTGCACCCCATGGCACCTGGCGTCGACGCCTATGCGACTGGGCCATCGCCCACCCGCAAAGCGGCCTGCGCCGCCTGTTGAAAAACCGTGTGCGCAAGCTGCTCGGCTTTCAGCGCCTGGCTTACATCTGGCAACCCCTCAAATCCACCCCTTCGCCGGTGTGGCTGGCGCAATTCAAACGGGACATCGCATGAGCCAAGCCATTCTCCAAGTGCGGGATATCTCGCTGT
The DNA here is from genome assembly GCF_037479595.1 of Pseudomonas sp. MYb541. NCBI lineage: Bacteria > Pseudomonadati > Pseudomonadota > Gammaproteobacteria > Pseudomonadales > Pseudomonadaceae > Pseudomonas > Pseudomonas sp. MYb541. Next base: position 160,543 of record NZ_JBBGYS010000003.1, read on the forward strand.
CGTTCAAGGGCGTCAAGGCGATCAATGCCTTGTCCTTCGAGGTGGCGCGCGGCGAGATCTGCGCGCTGATCGGTCCCAATGGTGCCGGTAAAAGCTCATTGCTCAATGTACTTAACGGCGTGTATCGCTTCGATGCTGGCGAGATCGTCTTCGAAGACCAGCACTTCCATCGCATTGACCCGCTCGGCGCCGCGCGCCGGGGCATTGGCCGTACGTTCCAGAACAACGCGCTGTTCAAGAAGATGAGCGTGCTCGACAACATTCTCACTGGCCTGTCGCGGCATATGCGCAGCAGCGTTATCGAACAGGCCCTGGGCTTGCCTCGCGCACGTCGGGAAGCCGAAGCGTTCCGCCTGCGCGCCCAGGGCATTCTCGAATTTCTTGAGTTGCAAGCTCAGCGTGATGTGCTGGTGGGCAACCTCTCTTATGGCCTGCAGAAGCGTGTCGAGTTGGGCCGGGCATTGATCGCCGGGCCCAGCCTGCTACTGCTCGACGAACCCATGGCGGGCATGAACGCTGAGGAAAAACAGGAAATGGCGCGCTTCGTCGCCGACGTGAACCGCGACCTCGGCACCACCGTGGTGTTGATCGAACACGACATGGGCGTGGTCATGGGGCTGTCCGACCACGTGGTGGTACTCGATTACGGGCGCAAGGTCGGCGACGGCACGCCCGCCGACGTGCAGACCAATCCCGAAGTGATCGCGGCTTACCTGGGAGTGGTGCACGGATGACGTTTTTCTTTGAAACCCTGCTCGGCGGCCTGCTCGCCGGCACCATGTACTCCCTGGTCGCCATCGGTTTCGTACTGATCTACAAGGCCAGTGGCGTGTTCAATTTTGCCCAGGGCTCGATGCTGCTGTTCGCCGCGCTGACCTTTGTCAGCCTGCATGACCAGGGCGTGCCGTTTGCCCTGGCGCTGCTATTGACTGTGATCGTGATGATCGTCGGCGCGTTACTCATCGAGCGCCTGGTGTTGCGGCCGCTGGTGAACCGCTCGCAGATCACGTTGTTCATGGCGACGCTGGGCCTTTCGTTCATTATCGAAGGCCTGGCCCAGGGCTTGATGGGCTCGCAGGTGCGCGCCCTCGACCTGGGCATCGACGACGTGCCGCTCTTCATCGGCCCGCTGATGCTCAGCCAGTTCGACCTGATCGCTGCCGCCGCTGCCGTGGTGCTGGTGACAGTGCTGGCGCTGCTGTTCAACAAGACCCGCATCGGTGTGTCCCTGCGCGCGGTGGCGGATGACACCACGGCGGCGCTGTCCATTGGCATAAACCTCAACCGTATCTGGCAGATCGTCTGGGCGGTGGCCGGGATTGTCGGGCTGGTGGCGGGGCTGCTGTGGGGCGCGCGCCAAGGGGTGCAGTTTTCGTTGTCGCTGGTGGTGCTCAAGGCCTTGCCGGTGCTGATCATCGGCGGCTTTACCTCGATTGGCGGGGCGATTGTCGGCGGGTTGATCGTCGGCGCGGCGGAGAACCTGGCCGAGGTGTATATCGGCCCCTTGATCGGCGGCGGCATCACGCCGTGGTTCGCCTACGTACTGGCCCTGGCCTTCCTGTATATCCGTCCCGCCGGCCTGTTCGGCGAGCGCGCCATCGAGCGAGTCTGAAACCATGTCGATTCCCGTTGTTCAACACACCGCGCCGTTGCTGCTGATCCAGCGGCGCATTCCCTGGGGGCTGATTGGCCTGTTGGCGCTGGCCTTTGTCGTGGTGCCGCTGTGGGGCAATGACTATTGGCTCAATGCGATCCTGATACCTTTTTTAGTGCTCTCGTTGGCCGGGTTGGGCTTGAACCTGCTCACCGGCTACACCGGGCAAACCTCGGTGGGGGCCGCGGGTTTCATGGCTGTTGGCGCATTTGCCACTTACGGTTTTTTACTGCGCCTGCCCGAGCTGGGCTTGCCGGTGGCGCTGCTCGGCGGCGGGATTATCAGCGCGTTGGTTGGCCTGTTGTTCGGCCTGCCCAGCTCGCGGATCAAGGGCTTCTACCTGATGGTCACCACCTTGGCCGCACAGTTTTTCCTGGAGTGGCTGTTCGTCAAATTCCCCTGGTTCTACAACTACGGCTCCTCCGGGACCATCTCCGCGCCGAAGCTTTCGCTGTTCGGGCATGACCTCAATACCCCGCTGGGCCGTTACCTGCTGACGTTGGTCACCGTGCTGCTGCTGACCTGGACCGCGATCAACCTGGTGCGCAGCCAGGTCGGCCGCAACTGGATGGCGATCCGCGACATGGACACCGCCGCCGCCGTAGTCGGCATTCCGGTGGTGCGCTACAAGCGCCTGGCATTTGCGGTCAGCTCGTTCTACCTAGGCATAGCCGGCGCGCTGTGGGCCTTTGCCTACCTGGGCACGGCCAGCGCCAGTAGCTTCGATATCAATCGCTCTTTCCAGATCCTGTTCATCATCATTATCGGCGGCATGGGCAGCATCGCCGGCAACTTTGTCGGTGCGGCCTTCATCAGCCTGCTGCCGATCTTCCTCAGCCATGCCGGGCAGGCGCTGTTTGGCGGTTCGGTGGATGCGGGGCAGTTGCAGAACCTGCAGAAAATCATCTTTGGCGTGTTGATCATCGTGTTCCTGATCAAGGAACCCGAGGGCTTGATTCGCCTGTTGCACAACCTGCGTGACCGTGTGCGGCAGTGGCCGCTGCGTTTCTAACATTCCCTCAAGAGAATTCCCATGCGTGCATCCTTGAAACATTCCCTGGTCGGCGCTGCATTTGCGCTGGCCGCCCTGGCCGGTGCTGTTCCCCAGGCGATGGCCTCGCCGGACCAGCAATTCATTCCCCTGGCCACCTACCGCGTCGGCGCCTACGCGTCCAGCGGCGTGCAGGTGTGGGCCGGGATGATCGACTACCTGCGCTACATCAACGAGGTCGAAGGCGGCATTAACGGCGTCAAGTTGGTGTGGCAGGAGTGCGAGACCGAGTGGACGGCGGAGAAGGGCATCGAGTGCTACGAGCGCTTCAAGAATGGCCTGGATGGCGCGCCGGTCGCGGTGTACCAGCCCAACGGCGCACCGGCAGCCTATGCCCTGAGCGAGCGCGCGGAAGTGGACAAGATCCCGCTGATCACCCTCGGCTACGGCCGCACTGAAGCCACCGACGGCACGGTGTTCCCCTACAACTTCCCGGTGATGCTGACCTTCTACAGCGAGGCGTCGACCCTGGTGAACTACATCGCCCAGCGCGAGGGTGGTTTCGAGAAGCTCAAGGGCAAGAAAATCGCCACGGTCTACCACGACTCGGCCTATGGCCGCGAAACCCTCGGCCCGCTGAAATTGCTGGCGGAAAAGTACGGCTTTGAAAACATCCAGATTCCAGTGGCTGACCCCGGCAACGAACAGTCCGCGCAATGGCGCCAGGTCCGCCAGGCCAACCCGGACTGGGTGTTCCTGCGTACCTGGGGCGTGTCCACCCCGGTCGCGGTGAAAACTGCCGCGCGCTTCGGCTTCCCGGTGGACCACATCATCGGCGACATCTGGGCCAGTTCCAGCGAAGACGTCTTGCCCGCAGGCAGCTCGGCCAAAGGCTACCTGGCGCTCACCCCATACCCGGCGGGTGCCGACTTCGAAATCCACAAACGCCTCAAGCAATACATCCTCGACAAGGGCCACAGCGACCTCAAGGACCTGAAGAACTTCGGCAGCGTCTACTACAACTCCGGCCTGGTGAACGCCGCTGTGGCGGTGGAAGCGATTCGCACCGGCCAGGCCAAGTTCGGCAAGCGTCCGCTGAATGGTGAAGAGGGCCGCTGGGGCCTGGAACACCTGAACATCGACGACACTCGCTTGAAAGACATGGGCTACTTGGGGCTGATGCAGAACCTCAAGCTGTCGTGCCGCGACCACGAAGGCGGCGGCTCGGCGCGGGTGCAGCAGTGGGATGGCGCCAACTGGACGCTGATCAGCGAGTGGATCGCTGCCGACCGCGCGTTGCTGCGTCCGTTGATCGATGAAAAGTCCGCCGCTTTCGCCAAGGAAAAAGGCCTGACGCCACGCACCTGCACTGGGGATGAGTAAACCATGAGCCAGCCCGCTGCTAACCCCGCCAGCCCGTCGCTGCTGACGGTCAACGATATCGAAGTGATCTACGACGGCGCGATCCTCGCGGTGGCCGGGGTGTCGCTGCACGTACCCAAGGGCGCCATCGTCGCCTTGCTCGGTGCCAATGGCGCCGGCAAGAGCACCACGCTCAAGGCGATTTCTGGGTTGGTACGGGCCGAGCGAGCGGAGGTCAGCCGGGGCGTGATCGAATACTCGGGCCTGGACCTGGCCGGTGTCGATCCCAGCCAGCGCGTGCGAAAGGGCATGGTCCACGTGCTGGAAGGCCGTCATGTGTTCGGCCAACTCACGGTGGAAGACAACCTGCGCAGTGGCGGCTTCGTGCGGCGCTTGAGCCGCAAGGACATGGAACAGGACCTGGAGCGCCTCTACACCTGGTTCCCGAGGCTCAAGACCAAGCGCCACACCCGCGCCGGGCTCACCTCGGGCGGCGAGCAGCAGATGGTCGCCATCGGCCGGGCGTTGATGACCCGTCCTACTTTGGTACTGCTCGACGAGCCGTCCATGGGTTTGGCGCCTATGATCGTGCAGGAGATTTTCGAGATCATCGCGCAGCTCAATCGTGAGCAGCAGGTGAGCTTCCTGATCGCCGAGCAGAACATCAATGTCGCACTGAACTATGCGTCCCACGGCTACGTATTGGATACTGGCCGCGTGGCCTTGAGTGGCAGCGCCGCTGAGCTGTTGGCGCGGGGCGACTTGCATGACATTTACCTGGGCAAACAGTAAGGGCGACTCTGCATGACTGAATCCATCCGCAACGCTGATGTACTGATCATCGGCGGCGGCCTGAGCGGCACGATGCTGGCCGTGCAACTGCTGCGCCTGCCGGGTCGGCGCCGGATCCTGGTGATCGAGCCGCGTGGCGAACTCGGCCGGGGCGAGGCCTACAGTGCTGTCGAACTGGGCCACACCCTGAACGGCAACGCGGCGCGCATGAGTGTCGACCCTGACAATGCCGACGATTTGACCCAGTGGCTCACCGAGTACATCGGCGCAGGCGGCTGGCCGGAGTCGCGCCAGCAGCACGTGCCGATCAGCGAATTGTTCCCGCCGCGCGGGATATTTGGCTTGTACGCCCAGCAACGCTTGGCCGAGGCGAAGGCGCGGTCTGCCTCCAGCGTCGAGCATGTGCGTGCTGAGGGGGTCGACCTGCAGGTGGACGAAGGTTCAGCACTGCTCACCCTGGATGACGGCCAACAATTGCGCGGCGGTTTTGCGGTGCTGGCCACCGGCATGTTCCCGGCGGCGCGCACACCGCAGACCGAGTCCAGCGGGTTGAACGCGGCGGCGGTAGATCCCTGGGATGTGAAAGCCATGACCGCGATTGACCCGCAAGCGCCGGTGCTGATCATCGGTTCCGGGTTGACCATGGTTGATGCCGTGGTGTCCCTGGAACAGGCCGGGCATCGCGGGCCCATCGAGATTTTCTCGCGCCACGGCCTGTTGCCCCATGTGCGTCGGCAGCCGCCGAGCTGGGCGGATTTCCTTGGCGAAGATCACCGCCTGCGTAGCCCTCGGCAATTACTACGCGAGGTGCGTCGGCAATGCACTATGGCGCAAGCACAGGGCATCGATTGGCAGGCGCCGCTGGACACGGTGCGTGCGCATATCGGCCGGCTGTGGAGCCAGGCCAGTGAACGCGAAAAACGTCAGTTCGTGCGCCATGTGCGGCCGTGGTGGGAAAGTCATCACCACCGTTCGCCGCCGTTGAGCGCGCAGTTGGTGGCGCGGTTGCATGAAGAAGGACGGTTGCGGATTCGGGCGGCGTCGTTCAAAGGCCTGGAACCTTCGGTCGAGGGCGTGACCATTGGTGTGCGTCACCGAGGCGAGCAGGCGGTGAAGCGGGTTTGCGGCGCGGCCCTGATCAACTCCAGCGGTATCGAATACGACTGGCGCCGCGTGGCCCGGCCGTTGCCCCAGCAATTGCTCAAGCGTGGGCTGATCCAGCCTGGGCCCTTGGCGCTGGGGATTGCGGCGGATACGTCGGGGGCAGTGGTGGATGCCCAGGGGCAGGTCAGCCAGCGCTTGTTCGCCATGGGCCCGCCGTTGCGGGGGATGTGGTGGGAAAGTACGGCAGTGACGGATGTGGCGCTGCAAGCCAAGGCGCTGGCTTCAAAGCTGACAGAGATCTAAATGTGGGAGGGGGCTTGCCCCCTCCCACATAGGGTTTCCATTTATCTTGAGGTCTTTACAAGGCCGGGCTTTAGGCCGAACACCTCCACCCCCTGGGCCGTCGCTTGCCCCGTGGTCACCTTCACCCGCTCCACCGGCTTATCCATCGCCTCACGGTATTCAACCGTCATATCCGGCCCTATCGCCTGGCTCGGAATCACCATCGCCTGCGCATTGTTGTAAGTCACGATGGTCAATCGCGCGCTCATCCCCAGGCGCACCCGTTGCAACTGCTGCGGCGTGAGCTTGGGGATCGACAAGGTCACCGGAAACTGCGCACTGCCCTGGCCGTCACCGGCCATCGCCAGGCCGCTCACCACGCTGACCGACCCGTTCAGTCGCTCGCCGTCAAACCCATCCCCCAGCACTTCCACCGCCTGGCCCTGATGCAACTGGTTGATGTCCAGCTCTGAGACCTTGGCGACGATTTTAAGCCGTTCGATGTTCGCCAGGCCAAACAGCACCTGACCCTGGCTGACCTTGCTGCCGGCTTGCACCGGGGCCGTGTTGTTGCCGCCGCCCTGAGTTGAAGTATTGCCGGGCGGCGGCACCACGATGCCGGAGAACGGCGCCTTGACTTCCTGGCCGTCGAGCAGCTTGTGCAGGGCGTCGTATTTGACCGTGGCATTGGTCAGTTCCATGTCGGCGATCTGGCGGTATTCACCCTTGCCCTGGTCGAGGGCCTGCTGCAGTTCGCTGCGCGCGGAGGCAAGGTCCAGTTGTTGCTGCTGGGTCTGCTGCTTGAGGTCGTCCAGCTCATTGCGCGGGATGATGCCGCGCTGGAACAGGTTTTCGCTCTCGGTGAGTTTGCGCTGGGTATTGCCGGCGGTCATTTGCGCCGTGCGCAAGCTGCGACGTGCACGGCTGACGGTGGGGCCGTTGTCCCAGTCCTGCATTTCCTGCACGGTGCGCCGGGCCTTGAGTTGGGCGGAAAGGGCCTCGCGCAGTTGCACCTCCAGGGTGGCCGGGTCCATGCGCAGTAGCACCTGGCCGGCCTCGACCCGCTGGCCTTGCTCCACCAGGTTGGCTTGCACGTTGCCGTCGAACGGCGCGGTGAGGGTGATGGTGGTGTCGGGTTCGATCTTGCCCACCAGGCCGATCTGGTGCACCAGCGCGTCGGGCTTGATGGCCAGCCACTGTTCGGTGGTGCCAGCGGGATCGGAGGCCGGGCTGCGCAAGGCCAGGCCCGCGCCGCCCAGCAACAGGATAAGTACAGCGCCCAGCAGGCGTTTCTGATTAGTAGTCATTGAGGGCGATTTCCCAACTTTCCAGCGTCATGCCCAGGGTCAAGTCAAGCTGGGTCTGGGCGTTCAAATAAGCGATCAGCGCATTGAGCTGCGCGTTCTCGGCGTTGCGCAGGTCGGTCTCGAAACTCAGCACCTGGAAGTTGGTGGAGCGTCCGGCGCTGAGTTTTTCCCGCTCGATCTCGATCTTGCGCCGCGACAGCTCCACGGCGCGCTGGGAGATTTCATATTGGCGCCAGCGGGTGCCGAGGTCGCGCACCACATTGTTGACGCTGCGCTCCAGCTCCTGGCGCGCATCGGTGATACGGATCTCCTGATCCTCCACATTCACCCGCGCACGCACTTCGGCCTGGCGCGTGCTGATGTCGCCGATGGGGATTTGCACCTGCACCCCAGCGTAGCTGTCCCAGGTGCGGTTGGTGGAGCGGCCGGCGTCGTTATCGGTGTTGGCGCGTATCTGATTGGCACCGGCTACCAGGTCCACCTGCCAGCGCCCGGAATCCTTGGCGATCACCAGGTTGAGGTCGGCCTGTTGGCTGCCGAGCAGCGCGGCCAGGTATTCCGGCTGCTGGGTCTGCGCGAGGTTGAAGGCCTGGCGCTTGTCGACCTGCACGGGCCGGGCCTCCAGGGCTTCGGTGGCGCGAATCGGCGTGGACAGGTCAAGGGCCAGCAGACGCAGCAGGGCCAGGCGGCTGGTGTCCAGTTGGTTCTGCGCTTCTTCCACGCCGAGTTGCTGGGTGGCGATATCGGCTTCGGTCTGCACGATTTCGAACTCAGCCATGCGCCCGGCATTGATCAGCGCTTTGTTCACCTCCAGCAAGGTGCCAGAGCGCTTGAGAGCGTCCTGCACGATGCTCAGTTGCTGCTGGGCGCGCAGCAGTTCGCGGTAGGTGGCGATGATCTGGCTGATGGTTTGCGCCACGGTGGCCTTGAGGTTCAGGCGGTTGGCCTGTTCCGACAACCGCGACAGGCGCAGCGGCGCGGTGGTGGCGTCCCAGCCAGCGCCACGCAACAGCGGCTGGATGATCGCCAGGTCGAGGCCGTCGCTGCGGTAACGGCCGGCGCGGTCAGCGGTGTTCAGTTGCTGGGTCCAGGCCATGCTCAGGCGCGTGCCGTATTCACTGAGCAGGCTGGTGGCCGGCGCGAGGTTGGCATTGCGTGTGTTGTCGGCGGAGCCACGGTTGGTGCGGTAATAACTGTTGAGGGTGAGCTTGGGGTTGAACACATCTTCGGCCACCCGCAGGTCGAATTTCTGCGCCACCCGTTGCAGGTAGGCGCTGCGGATCGCCGGGTTGTTGCGCAAGCCAAGGTACACCGCATCGCCCAGTGTCAGGCTGGTGACCTGAGCATTCAACGAGACGCTGCGTTCATAGCCGCTGCGGGTGCTACTGGGCGCCGAGGGTTTGATCACCACGTCGGCGGCCGTGCCGGGCAGGCTGACGAATGCGAGCAGCCAAAGCCATTTATTCATCGCGCAGGGCCTCCACCGGCTGCAAGCGTGAGGCCGACACCGCTGGGTAGATGCCGAAGAACAACCCTACCAGCAAGGTACTGCCCACCCCCAGCGGCAAGGCGAGCACCGCCAGCGCAAACGCCCAGCCCGACAGCCAGGCGTACAACCAGGCAGCGGTCATGCCCAGCACCGCGCCGCAGAGGGCGCCGACGGCGGTGAGGGTCACGGCTTCGAGCAGGAACAGGTTGCGGATATCCCGCTGGCGGGCGCCGAGGGCCATGCGGATGCCGATCTCGCGGCGGCGCTCAGAGACGTTCATCAGCATCACGTTCATCACCCCCACACCACCGCCCACCAGTGAGATCGCGCCCAAAGCCAGCAGCAGGTAGGCGAATGTGCGGCTTTGCCGGGTCATGCCGTCGATCATTTGCTGGGGCACCTGGATGTCCACATCGTGGTCGGGGAGTTGGGGTTTCAGCGCGGCGACCGCTTCTTTGGCGACGCGCTCCATGTCCTGGCCGGGCGCTGCACGAATGATCAGGTTGCCGATCTGCGGTGTTGCATAGATGCGGCGCATGCCTTCAGCGGGAATGAACAGCGACTCGTTGGCCTGTACGGGCATCAGCATCGCCCTTGGCTGGCTGCGCAGGATGCCCACGATCAGGAACAGGTAGTCGTTGATGCGCACGCGATCGCCCACTTGCAAGGGGTCGCCCGGCGCACTCAGTGACTGGGCCACTTGGTCACCGATCACACCGTAGGTTTCGTTGGCATCGAAGCTCGACAGGAAACGCCCCCGTTGCACCACCAGGCGCATCGCATCCTTGATGTCCGGTGTACTGCCCACGAAGTTGGCGTTGGCGGTACGGCCATGGAACACGATGGGCCCGCTGAACAGTGTGAGAGCACCGATATGGGCTATGCCAGGCACCGTCTGGCGCATGGCGTCGAGGTCGAGGCGGGCGGGCATCGGCACAGTGCTGGCGCCCTTGGGGGGGAACTGAGCGATCAGGGTGTCGGTGCCCATGTCCTTGAAGATCATCGCGGCATCCACCGACGCGTTATGCCCGATATTGATCAGCGCCACCACCGACGAACTGCCGATCACGATACCCAGCAAGGCCAGAATCGAGCGCTTGCCCAGGGTGCGCAGACTGACGAACGCTTCATGCAGCACTTGGCTGAGGTTCTGTTCAACCCGCAGGCTGCTCTTTACCCGCTCGATCATGGGCGCCCGGCCTCTTGCACCACGCCGTTACGCACCAGGATCTTGCGGTCCAGGCGCTCGGCGATGTGGGGGTCGTGGGTGACGATGATCAGGGTGACTTGTTGTTCACGGTTCAGCGCCAGCAGCAGGTCCATGATGTCCTGGGCCGTGGTGCTGTCGAGGTTGCCGGTGGGTTCGTCGGCGAGGATCACCGAGGGTTTGCCCACCAGTGCCCGGGCAATGGCAACCCGCTGACGTTGGCCACCGGAGAGGTCGGCGGGGCGATGGTGGGCGCGGTCGGCCAGGCCGACTTGTTCGAGCATGCGCAGGGCCTGCTCCACCGACTCATGACGCGATACGCCGCGATAACTCAGGGGCAGGGCGACATTGTCGAGGGCGCTGAGGCGTGGCAACAGGTTGAAACTCTGGAACACAAAACCGATCTGCTGGTTGCGGATCGCCGCCAGTTCATCGGGCGTGGCGTTGAAGATATCGTGGCCGGCAAAGTGGTACTGGCCGCAGTTGGGCAGGTCCAGCAGGCCAAGGATATTGAGCAGCGTGCTTTTGCCAGAGCCGGAGGCGCCGAGGATGCCGCAGCTGTCGCCGCGGGCAATGGACAGGCACACATCATTGAGAATGGACAGGTGCTGCCCGGCCAACTGATAGCGTTTGCCGATGCCGTGCAGGGAGATCAAGCTTGGGTGCGCGGGGGTATCTGTCATGAATACGCCTTCAGTCTCGACGCCGTCGTCATCGTCCCCAGTAAAGCCTTGTAACAAGTTAGGGGTCGCCTCAGGGTGCGCCATGGACCGGTTTTTGTTTCTTGTTTTTAAAATATTGTTTGAATACTAACCGCCTTCCAGCCGCTTCGCCAGCCGTCGATGTAGAGCGGTTTCAGCTTGGGAAAAGGCCTGCCCCACGGGGGCGGGAGGTTGAGCAAAACCCGCTTGCCCGCCTCCGACGAGCCCGTCGGCCAAGGCTTTCGATCATATGGCGGTGTGTCACTACTTGCTTTCGAACGAGGGCCCCGGTATAAAAAATCAAATTATTTTTTTAAACAATATTTCCTACGTGGAACTTCTATGGTCGCGAAGAAAGTCAGCGCTCCAAACATCACCAAGACTCGATTGCTGGATGCGACAGAGGCTCTCTTCATAAAGTATGGCTACGACGCCGTTCTGCTTCGGCAGATTACCGAGCGTGCCCAGGTGAACCTGGCCGCGGTGAACTACCACTTCGGGGACAAGGACTCCCTGATGCAGACCCTGCTCAAGCAACGCCTGGAACCGCTCAACGAGCAGCGCCTGGAACTGCTCGCGCGCTGTGAGGCCGAATCCGACGGCCCTCTGGACTGCGACACGTTGCTCGGCGTGCTGTTTGCCCCGGCCATGGGCCTTGAGCGCAGCGATCCCGCCAGCGCCAGTGGGGAAGGGCGTTCATTCATCCGTTTCCTGGGGCGGGTGTACAGCGACACGTCGCCGTTTATCCAGGAATACCTCAAGGTTCACTACCAGCCGGTGTTCCAGCGGTTCTTCGAAGCCTTTGCCCTGGCCCTGCCGGACCTGCCGCGCAATGAGCTCGGCGTGCGCCTGCAATTTGCCCTCAAGGCGATTTCCGGGGTGATGGCCGGTACCGAACTGCGCCTGCTGATGAACTCCATGAGCCTGGGCCGCCCGGCCACGGATGCCGAGGTGATGGCCAAGTTGATCACGTTGGTGTCGGCAGCAATTCGCGTGCCGCAGCAAAGCCCTGAGGCGGAACATGCCTTGGCCAAGGTGCTGGATACCCAGCGCGCGATTCGCGAGCAATCTGCCGCGCCAGCGAGCAAGGCCGCGCGTTGACTCAAATCCCAGGCAAAAAAAAGCCCGCTGGGGCGGCGGGCTTGATGTGCAACATTTGTAACGGATGAGGCTTCACACTACGTTCCAGGATGTGAATAAAACGTGAAAAATATGTAAGAAATGGTGTGTAAATTGCGATAGTTCAAGCATTCAAACCACTACTTCAAATGATCACTCTTCGCTACTGTCAACTTTGACAGCTAGACACGTTGAGTGATCAGGCGTGTGATTTTCCCCTGACTCGTGTACGACCTGCACGGGCTTAAACCCGGAGAAAAATCATGTCTGCCAAACCCAAGGCCCCCAAATCCTCAGTCGAGGACGCCGAGACACCGGCTTCCGCATCCTCTGAATTGTCCGCGTCAGGCACTGCCAGGCCTGCTCCGCGAAAAAAGCCATCTCCCGTGGTGAAGTCGTCGGACACCCGACCCGGGTTTACCATCGATGAGGATCTGAGCTCTCCCTATACCTCCCCTGCGCAGGTTATACCCGTAGAGGGCGCGGCCTATGGTGTGGGCATCCGTCATATTGAGGAGGGGCTGGACGTCGTCTTTGATCGTTGGGAAACATTTACCGAGCTTGACATCTATCGGTTCAAGTGGGGAGATCTGGTGCTGGGGGAGGACACCCTTAAGGCTGACGAAATCACTCATGATCGAGTCTCCCTAAACATTCCTCGTAGCACTGTGCCGTTGGGCTTCGTACACAATGTCTACGGCGAAGTTCAGCGTGTTGGCAGCTCAACCCTCAGTACCTCGCCGCCCCAAGTTATATTTGTAAAGGACACCCGTCCGGGAGGTGCCGACGACCGTCCCGATGAAAAATGGCACTCCAAATTGATGCTGACCCTTTCGGATACATTTATTGACGCTGTCGTCGCAGACAGGGGGGTTACTGCAACGATTCGGGCATGGGAGAACATGCGGGTTAACGACTTGGTGATGTTCTACTGGGGCGAGCATCGTTTTGACCTACTCCCTATCACAGCTGACCAAGTGGATTCTGACCTGACGTTTGTGATTGAGGGTGAATTCATAAAGGCGGCCGGATCAGGTGATTTTGTCGTGCAGTTTTATCTGTATGACGAGGTGCGCAACCGCTCGGGTGAGCTGCAGCCGTGGTGCAAACCGGTACCGGTAGAAGCCAGGTTGGACATAACGTTGCCGCCGGAACCGTTGATCGTCGAAGCGGACGTAATCACCAGGGTCCTGGACGCAGATGCTCTAGGTCAAGCTTCTGCCACTGCCGAAGTGGAGGTGCCGCGTAACAGTGCTTTTTTTCGGGTGGGTGATGTTATCTTGCTCACCGTGCACGGCACGACTCCAACAGGTGAGTATGTGACTGAATCCTTGGGGCTGCCGGTTGACAGGATTCCAAAGTATTACGAATTTCCTATCCGGAACGAGTTGGTCCGCTCACTTATCCAAAGCACCCTGACGGCTTCCTATGTTAGGCAAAGAGACGGTGAAGATGATCTGCCCTCCAGGAATACGACGGTTACCGTTGCCGGCCGGCGTTTTGAATTGCCAAGGCCCCTGGTTCGCCAAGCCCATGGACCGTTCATCGCGCCGAACTTGGCGCTCATTACCGTGGAAATGCCGGACTACCAACCGCCGGGCAGCCCTGGGGACGATTTGACAGTTCGAATTCAGGGGTTCCACTTGGACAACACCTCTGAACTGGTTTCGTCTTCGCGTCTGGCTGGCTCGCATGTGCGCACGCGTGATTTTCTCAATGCCCAATACGCGCGTTTCGAAGGCTTGCGCGACACCAACGTGCACTACATCGTCACTGGCGCATTGGGGGTACGTGAGTCAGACCGCCGTTGGATACAAGTAGGACGCCCAGCGCGAACGCTGCAGGCACCTGTGTTCCAGGATGCAATCAATGGCAACGTCGACCCCGCGCTGGTCGGCAGCGTGGGTACGCTGGAGCTGCGTGCGGATTTCAAACAGGGCGATCTGGTCATCATTAAGTACACGGGCTCCGTCAGTGGGGAAGCGCAGTATGAATACCCGCTGTTTGTAGCGGGCAATCCACTCTTGGTGGATATTCCAAAACAGCTCTTCGATGACAATCTGGACGGCACGCTCACTGCCAGCTTCCTGATTGAGCGCTTTGGTGTCTTCGAGTATTCCGAGGAGGCGGTGGTGACAATCGGCACGGCATTGGGCGAACTGTTCATGCCCGAAGTGCTGCAAGCCAACCCCGACACCCATGAACTCGACCCGATGCATACATGGCCGGAGGGTGCGACGGTCCGGGTGCGTTACGAGTTCATCAAGCTCGCCGACAAAGTCCAGGTTGACTGGGTGGGGCTACCAGGAATAGGCCGCTATTCGGAAATCAAGGAAGGGCAGACCGGAGACCATATCGACTTCACCATCCCGGTCGAAGCCATAGGCTACAACATCCATCCTGATGGCCGTGATATCGAAGTGTCTTTTAAAGTGATCCGCAATGGATTTGCTACACCGTCACCGACACTGGTGGTGCGTTTACTCTCGCTGCATCATTTGCCTGGGCCTCTGATCGACAGCATTGGCGATGACATCGTGTTGCAGAAAACGTTGTTGGACGATCTGGACATGACTCGTGTGTCGCCCTACCCATACGCCGCAGTGGGGCAACGCATGTGGTTGCACTATTTGGGCAGGCTCGACACGGGAGCTCCCTATGAGGAGTCGACGTTTGTCGCCCGCGAGGTTGTCGACGATGATGTCACATTTGGCCCATCGGCATATACGCCAGTGGGTCGTCTGCGCCGCCTTCAAGACTGGTCTGCACTGACGATCAGCTTCTGGGTGACGTTCGATCACAGTTCGCAGAAGGACAACGCTGTGCTATTTGGCGTTCGTCATCATGTGGTCCAGGACCAACCGAACGAATTTCCTCATCCGTCGATCAAAGACTCGACGCCTGCCAGCGGGCCGGAAGTGTCGGTTGACCCACTGACAGTCGAAAACAAGTGCCAGGTGCTGGTGAGCTACCCCAACATGAACGTGGGTGGTACGGACCGGGTAACGCTTCACTGGGCCTTTGAAAATGGTTTGACGATTGATTTGGGGCCGCTGGATGGTTTGGATGGTGGTACGGTTACCTTCAACGTGCCCAATGATTTGGTCGCCAGGAGTGTAAACAGAACTGTTCATTTGCAGTACTTCGTACAGTTGGGTCGAGGTGGCGAGGGTACATCCGATGAGCAGAAAGTCACGTTCGGTACGATTGCGTCCGCCAACCTGCCACGTGCCCTCATCAATGGCGTGGCCCATGGAGGGAGCCTCAATCCACCCACATTTACCGGTGACGGCCGGATCGCAGTTGCCAAATGGCGCTTGAGTAACCCCGGGCAGCGGGTGTGGTTGTCGGCTTCCAGTCCAGGAGCTGACACGCAGGACCTGTTAACGGGCTATCCGATCAACTCGTCGCAGGCTGCCAATGGCCTGCGCGACGAGTTGATCTCGCGCGCCTGGTTATTGGGACTGCCGAATAACAGCGTGGTCACGATCACGTTGGCGGTCACCTTCGACGGCAGTGAGGAGCGCAGTGATGCGATACCTTTCCCTTCCACGCAGTACACCATTCGCCTGACGTCGCCGCTGATTTTCGACCAGACTGCGGTCACCTTGAATGCGCGGACTTACATACTTCCCGGAAATCCCGGTGTATTGCCAGCCTTCGGCGCAGGAAACTCGATCAGGCGCCAGGCTTCGGGCGGTACACCTCGCTACAACTACTCATCAAACAATACATCGGTGGCCGTTGTGGATGGCGACGGGCTGGTGACCGTGCGTGGCAATGGTTCTGCGACGATTACCGTCAGTGATTCGTCGGTGCCGGTGCAGACCCGCAGTTACAACGTTTTTGTCAGCAACGTCGTGCAAGTGTATGGCGTGGGTAGGAACACGTTCAGGAATATCAGTACGGCGGTGGCGAATGCTGGGCTACGCATGCCCAGTCTTGATGAGCTACGCGCCATCAACAATGCCTATGGAGCCAGGTGGCCCATGGGGTATGCGTGGTACTGGTCGGGTAGCTTCTCCCATTCATTTCTCTTTACCAATTATTACTACTTTCTGGATATTCCTGGCGGTGGCACAGGGACGGAAGCCGACAAGTTGCTCGGCGGCCACCTAAATGGTATCGGGTTGAGATAATGCAAGCGTGAAGTGCTGGCCGGTGGATCGTATAGAGAAACCGGCCTTTTCATGATCAGTTGAGTGAGGAGGCTTAGATCTTCCAGCGACCTGCACTATTGGCCAATCTTTGACGCATCGCATCCACATTCGCCGCCAGCTGTACGGTCAACAACCGATAGCCATCCAAAGCACTGTAGATCGGCGCTTTCATTGCAGGCTCACTGCCAATTGCGTGTCCGCTGCGCTCCAACCGCTCCGTCACCCCCGACTTCAACGCCCGCGCCATCCCCACCAACTGCACTCGAATCTGCCGATGTTCAGCTTTTAACATTACCTGCATCCGCGCCATCACCTGTTCATCCCGCGGATCGGGTCGGGTATTGCCAAGAATCTCCAGGGTGCTGATACACATGCGCAAATGGCGCTGGATCGCGTCGAGTTCGGTCATGGAAATCCGCACTTCCTTTGACACGGACGGCATCAACGAACGCAGTTGCACCATCGACGCATTCAAGCGATTGAGCAGCTTGAGATGCTCGTCATCGGTGACCGACTGGCCATTGATGATCCGGCTATAAATAGCGGCGCAATCGCGCAATGCACTGGCCAGGTTGTAACGCCACGAATACACCGCATACAGCGGCAGGGCGAAGGAAAAGGCCAGCGCCAACACGATGCCGATCAGGATATCCACGGTGCGCCACAATCCGTCCGAGACCGGATTGTCACCATGCCCGGCGACGATAAACACCGTGATCGCCGACAGCAGCGCGATATAGCCGCCCTTGCCGATGGCGTGATAGGAAAAGAACCCGCACACCACTGACATCAGCAGATAGGTCAGCAACGGCTGGCCCAGCCATGCCTGTTGCAGCACCAGCGCCAGGCCGACGCTGGCGCCGATCAAGGTGCCATAGGCACGCTCCACGGCTTTCTTGCCGATATTGCCGTGGTGCTGCAAACCGCCGATCACGATCAGCATGGTCACCGATGCCCACTCACCGTGAGGCAGGTTGATGCCGGTGGTCAGCAGGATCGTCGCCAGCAAGCCGATGGACACGCGCACGGCGTGGATCAGCTTGGCATGGCGATAGCGGCGGTACGGGTCGAGCAGGGGGCGCAACAGGCGCCGGGCAAACACAGGCAGATGCAGGTTAATCAACGACGAATCGTCCTCTAGAAAATGTAATCGGTGGTCAGGAAGCTTGAATCGCGGTTGCGCAATATGTCGCTGACCAGCGCCTTGTTGCTCTCCTGGAACTTGGTCGCCACCAGCGTGCGGATCGAAAACACGCGCAATGCGTCATGCACCGACAGCGTGCCCTCGGCCGAGTTCTTGCGCCCGTTGAACGGGAACGTGTCCGGGCCGCGCTGGCACTGGGCGTTGATATTGATCCGGCCGACCTGGTTGGCGAAGGTGTCCACCAGGCGCCCGACTTGCACGGCGTTGGTGCCGAAAATGCTCAACTGTTGGCCGAAATCGGAATCGAGCACGTAGTCGATCACGGTTTCCAGGTCGCGGTAGGGCACGATCGGCACTACCGGGCCGAACTGCTCCTCGTGGTACACACGCATCTGCGGGTTCACCGGGTACAGCACCGCCGGGTAAAAGAACGATCCACGGCTTTCAGCGCCATGCTCATTCACCACCTTGGCACCGTGCTGCGCGGCATCCGCCACCAAGCCGTTGAGGTAATCCACCTTGCCCGCTTCGGGCAATGGCGTCAGCGCCACGCCGTCTTCCCACGGCATGCCGGGTTTGAGCGTGGACAACTTCTGGTTGAATTTCTCGATGAAGCGGTCGACCACGTCTTCATGCACGAAGAGGATTTTCAACGCGGTGCAGCGCTGGCCATTGAACGACAAGGAACCGGTGACCGCTTCGCTGACGGCATTATCCAGGTCGACTTCGGGCAGCACGATGCCGGGATTTTTCGCGTCCAGGCCCAGCGCGGCACGCAGGCGATGCGGCTTGGGATGCAGTTTCTTCAAGTCACTGGCGGCTTTATTGGTGCCAATAAACGCGAAGATATCGATCTTGCCACTGGCCATCAGCGCGCTGACGGTTTCGCGGCCGCTGCCGTAGATCACATTGATCACCCCGGCCGGGAAGCTGTCGCGGAACGCTTCCAGCAAAGGGCGGATCAGCAGTACGCCCAGCTTGGCCGGTTTGAACACCACGGTGTTGCCCATGATCAACGCCGGGATCAGCGTGGTGAAGGTTTCGTTCAGCGGGTAGTTATAGGGGCCCATGCACAACGCTACGCCCAGCGGCACGCGACGGATCTGGCCGAGGGTGTCCTGTTCCAGCTCGAAGCGGCTGGAGCGGCGGTCGAGTTCCTTGAGGGCATTGATGGTGTCGGTGATGTAGTCGCAGGTGCGGTCGAATTCTTTCTGCGAGTCCTTGAGGTTTTTGCCGATTTCCCACATCAGCAGTTTGACCACCGCGTCGCGCTGTTCACGCATGCGCCGCAGAAAGGCTTCGACGTGCTGGATACGTTCGGCCACGCGCATCGTCGGCCATTCTCCCTGACCACGGTCATAGGCACGCACGGCGGCATCCAGAGCGGTGAGGGCGGTGTCGGCGTCCAGCAGCGGTGTGCTGCCGATATGCACACGTTCGTCACCAAACTGCACCGGGCTTTGCACCTTGGCCAACGGGCCGTTCCACACCTGCAACTGGCCGTCGACCAGGTAATCACGCTGTTCAATGGGCGCCCCCAGCTGGAATTGCTCGGGAATCTCGGTGGCGGAGGCGGGAAACAGCTGGGTGAGCAGGTTACTGGTGGTCATGTCGCTACCCCTGGAATAGTTGCAAAACATGACTAGAGAGTCACCCAACAACAGGCTCTATGGCAAGGCTTGCGCGCTTTCTTGTACGCAGCGCTGTGGCTGAAGGTTAAACTGCGCGGCTTTTCAGAAGGAGTTCACATGAGTCAGTACCAGCCGGGCATTCTTGCCGCACCGGTGCCATTGCAGGCACGTCATCTGTTTTTCGCCGTGGATTCGCTGGCCGCCGTGCCCGCTGCGTTGGATGCGCTGGTGCAGTTGACCGATTCGGCGGCGGTGGTCGGTTTTGGCGAGCCGCTGGTAACTGCCTTGGGCGCCCGGATTGAAGGCCTGCGCACATTCCCCACGGTCAGCGGGCCGGGCGCGCACAACCCGACAACCCAACAGGCGTTGTGGGTGTGGCTGCACGGCGTGGATCGCGGTGAATTGCTGTTGCGCAGCCGCGCATTTGAAAAAGCGCTGGCCCCGGCGTTTCGCCTGGTGCAGATGACCGAAGGCTTCCGCTACAAGACCGGCTTCGACCTCACCGACTACGAAGATGGCACCGAAAACCCCCACGATGACGCGGCGGTTGAAGCGGCCCTGACCGACAGCGGCGCCAGCTTTGCCGCGATCCAGCAATGGCAGCACGACCTCGATGGCTTCGCGGCCTTGCCCGCGCAAGAACGCGACCACATCATCGGCCGCCGTCATGGCGACAACGAAGAACTCGACGATGCCCCCGAGTCCGCTCACACCAAGCGTACCGCCCAGGAAAGCTTCACCCCGGAAGCCTTCGTGGTGCGCCGGTCCATGCCTTGGGCCGAGAACGGCCAGGCCGGGTTGATGTTCCTTGCGTTCGGCCACTCCTTCGATGCATTCGAAGCGCAACTGCGCCGCATGAGTGGGCTGGAAGATGGGATTGTCGATGGCCTGTACCGCATCAGCACACCGTTGACCGGTGGTTACTACTGGTGCCCGCCGATCAAGGATGGGCACCTCGACCTGAGTTCGATCACGCCGTAAATCGAAACTGTAGGCGCCGGCTTGTTGTGGCGAGGGAGCCGACTTCTACAGGGTGGTGGGTTTTTTAGATTACGCGGCAGGCGGCCATCAACTGTTTTGCATACCCATCTGCGCAAACAGCGGCATCGTCACCATGCGCGGTTTTGTGTTCTCGACCGACCCGATCAAGCCCGAGTTCAAGCGCATCAACCCGGCGGAGGGCATGAAGAAGATATTTGCCCTGCGCAACCTGGTGGAGTTCATCAAGGGCCTGATCAAGGTGCAGGTGCTGGCGATCGCGTTCTACGTGGTCGGCAAGCATGCGTTGCAGGCCTTGATGGAGTCGACGTTTTTCCTGGTACTCAAGCCGCTGGTATTCACCGTGCTCTGCGCGTTCATCCTGGTGGGCGGTGTGGACGTGATGATGCAGCGCTGATCAAGAGCCAGCGCCGGCGCCAGCGCAACGAGATGCAGGCCTTGGCCACCAAGCTCGGCTTGAGCCGCGCGTCGATGATGATCGGCACTACCGATGGCCGCGCGGTTGATTTAGGCAGTGGCCGGGCTACGCTTGTTGAACGCTTTTGTTACAGAGGAAGTATCTGCTCGGCAGGAGCTGAGGTTGTATCTGTCAGCGTAATGAACGGTGGGGTCGACGGGAGATTTCCGTTGCTCCGCCTCCTGCGCTCAAGGGAGTTTCACCATGACAGATACAAATCGTGAATTGATTCAGAAATGGGCTGACCTCTGGTCTGGCACCTCCAAAGCCGATTTTCTCGGGATTTTTTCAGAGGCTACTGTCTATGAAGACAAGGCCGCGAGGCTAACCATGCGAGGACGGCCCGAGCTGGGTGACTTCTTCGACCTGATCAGAAAGGCCTTGCCCGATTTCAAGGTCATCAGCGACTTGATCAGCCTTGGCGAGCATGGCGGGACGATCCAGTGGCATATGACGGGAACCCATGAGGGCGAGCTGTTCGGCCACGGCGCCTCTCACAAGGCGATCAATGTCGATGGTTGCTGCGTGATCAGGATCAAGGACGGTGAGATCGTGAAGAGCACCGACTACTACGACATGAAAACGCTGTACCGGCAGTTGGGCTTTGACAAAAACTGACGGTTTCCCAAAGCCGGGCTCCATGCAGCAGGGCCCGGAGTGTCGGGTTTCAGGGGTTGTCTACATCGTGGTATTCAGCGCCATTGGGCTTGAGCAAACCATCCTGCTTGAAGTCCTGGATCTGGTCCCATCGAACATCTGCGGGTTGGTGTCTTCGCTGACGACGATTTTCTTTTCGGCCCCAATCCAGTCGCCGCATGTTTTCATCTAGAACCGGGTCGTCTGGCTTTAGGGCCGCTTCGCAGCCCGGCGCGGGGCAAGCCCGCTCACCACAACAGCCCCGCTCACCACAGAAAATCATTCTAGATTGACGTCTCTATCGGTGCTGGAAGCGGGGCAGGGAGGCGATGCGCAACTTAGGCTCCTGCAACCGCGCCCAGTCGAGCGCCGCGCGGATGGTGTTGATTTCCGGGCCGTACAGCGCCAGCCGGGTTTCCGGCGACAGGCCAAGGCGTAGGCGCGGGTGGTTTCCAGCAGGCGATAGCGTTTGAGCGCCTTGGATTCATCGGCGATCAGCAGTGACTTGTCCATCGGAAAGGCGAATATTTCTAATTGTGTCGTTCTGGATGCCGAATAAAACGCTAGGGTTTTGGCACTGTTTTATTGACTGTGTATCGAACTGTATCCCCGCACCCTCCTGATACACCCGAATGACGTTCTATCGCGTTCGCGACACAGACCGGATACACGCCTGGCTTTAACTCTGTTCACCAGCTGGCGCAGGCGGTCACCGACCCCAAGGCGCCCTGGCCACACTCAGTCAAGCCAGGAGACTCACCCCATGAAGCGTCCTTACGCAGCCCTCGCGGCAACTCTCGCCCTGTCCCTCAGCGCCTTCGCGGCCGTGGCCCATGCCGATGAACCCAAGCCCCAGGAAAAATGCTTCGGCGTGGCCCTGGCCGGTGCCAACGATTGCGCCGCAGGCGCTGGCACTTCGTGCGCCGCCACCTCCACCACCGATTACCAGGGCAACGCCTGGGTGCTGGTGGACAAAGGCACCTGCACCCAGATCAAGACCCCTAAAGGCTTTGGCAGCCTGACGGAGCAACCGTGATCCAGCGCCTGCTCCCCGAAGCCCTGCTGTTGCTGGTGGCGCGGGTGGCGATCGCGGCGGTGTTCTTCTTGTCGGGGCGCACCAAGGTCACGGGTTTTCTTGAACTCAAGCCGTCGACCTACACGCTGTTCCGTTCGGAATACGCCTTGCCGCTGATTCCGCCTGATTGGGCTGCGCACCTGGCGACTTACGCCGAGCACCTGTTCCCGCTATTGCTGGTGCTCGGCCTGCTGACCCGTCCGGCCGCGGCTGCGCTGTTGGGCATGACCCTGGTGATCGAGGTGTTTGTGTACCCCGCAGCGTGGCCGGTGCACCTGACCTGGGCGGGCCTGTTGTTGCCGCTGCTGGCGTACGGCGGTGGGGCCTGGTCGCTGGACCGCCTGATCTCAGGCAAACGTTCTTAACTTTGATGGAGATTTCCAATGCGTATGCTTTCTTCACTGGCTATTGCCATGGCCCTGACCGTTCCGATGTTGGCCCAGGCGGCGGATGCCCCACAACCCGGCACCGGTAAAAGCGTGGTGATCGTGCCCGGTTCGTTTGTCGACGGTTCCGGCTGGCGTGTGGTGCACGACATCCTGATTCACAAAGGCTACAAGGTCACCGTGGTGCACCAGGGCCACGAAAGCCTGGCCGCCGATGTGGCCGAGGCGCGTGAAGTGCTGGAACAGCAAGTCGGCCCGGTGGTGCTGGTGGGCCACAGCTCCGGTGGCGGGGTGATCTCGATTGCCGGTGACCGTGACAAGGTCAAGTCGCTGGTCTACGTCTCGGCGCTGCAGCCAGAAGTGGGCGAGAACATGGCCCAGTTGATCGGCTCGATGCCGGCGCCCAGCGATGACATCAAGGCCAGCCGCGACGGTCATCTGTTCTTCGACCGCACCAAGTTCAACGCCGACTTTGCAGCCGACCTGACCACCAACCGCACCGACTTCATGGCCGCCTCCCAAGTGCCGGCGACCACCGCCTTGTTCGGCGGCACCGTGTGGGCTGCGGCCTGGCACAAAAAACCGACCTACGCCGTGGTCTCCACCGAAGACCGTGCCCTGAGCCCGGACCTGCAGCGTTGGATGTACAAGCGCGCCGGTTCCAAGGTTACCGAAATCAAGGCCAGCCACTCGGTGTACATCTCCCAGCCTGAGGCTGTGGCGAAAGTCATCGAAGACGCTGCTTCCGTAATCAAGTAACTCACCCCAACCCCGGAGAAACACCCATGAACACTGCACTCAAATCCCGCCTGAGCCTCGCTGCCGCTGCTGCCCTGATCGCCATGGCGTCTGCTTCGTTCGCCACCGCTGCCAGCGCCGCCGACCAACCGGAAAAACCCGGCCGCTGCTACGGCGTCAACACCTGCAAAGGCACCAGCCTGTGTGCCACCGCCAAGAACGACTGCAAGGGCCTCAATAGCTGCAAAGGCGAAGGCGTGATCGTCAAGACCCCGTCCGAGTGCCTCAAGGCTGGCGGCACACTGACTGAACCGAAGTAATCCACCCGGCGGGCCCCTTGCTGGCTCGCCACTTATTCTTTGCGGAGATCCGCCATGTCGACATCCAACCCTCACTTTTCAGGCTACGGCCTGGGGCTGCGCAAGGAGCATTACTGCGACTTCCTGGAGACTTCGGTGCCTGTGGATTTTGTCGAAGTGATCTCCGAAAACTTTATGGTCGCGGGCGGCCAGCCCCGGCACATTTTACGTCAGGTGCGCGAACGGTATCCGGTGGCGCTGCACGGCGTGTCCATGTCCATCGGCACCGCTGAAGGGCTGGACGGGGATTACTTGAAGCGCCTCAAGGCGCTGGTAGACGAGATTGAACCGCTGTTTGTGTCCGACCACCTGAGTTGGTCGCGCAGCGGTGACTTCAACTCCCATGACTTGTTGCCAGTGCCCTACACCCATGAAGCCCTGGACCGGGTCTGCGCCAACATCCATCAGGCCCAGGACGTGCTGGGCCGCACGATGTTGTTAGAGAACCCCTCGAGTTACCTGGCGTTCGAAGGCGCTTCCATGACCGAGTGGGAATTTATTGCGGCCATGGCCCAGCGTACCGGCTGCGAGTTGCTGCTGGACGTCAACAATGTGTTCGTCAGTGCCAGCAATCACGGTTTCGACGCCCTGGCGTTTCTCAAGGGGATTCCCGCCGAACGTGTGCGCCAGGTGCACCTGGCCGGTCACAGTCAAGGCCGTGACATCTTGATCGACAGCCATGACAGCCCGGTGTGCAGCGGCGTCTGGGAGCTGTACGCCGAGGCCATGAGCCGGCTGGGCCCGGTGGCGACCATGATCGAGCGCGACGATGAGATCCCGCCACTTGCCGAGCTGCTCCAGGAATTGGCCATGGCCCGCACGTTGGGAGCGCAACGATGAACCTGGCGCAGCTACAGCACACCTTTCGCCGCTGGTTGGTGAGTGCCTCGGATGAATCCGCGCAGTCGCTGGGCAATCATCACGCCGGCCTGGCGGTGTACCAGAACAACTACCGCGCGCAGTTGGTCGGGTGCCTGGAGCAGGCGTTTCCCAACCTGCGCCGTTGGGTTGGAGAGGAGGCCTTTCTGGCGGCGAGCATCACCCATATTGACAACCATCCACCCCACGGCTGGACGCTGGACGCTTATCCGGAGGGCTTCTACGCCACCTTGAAGGAGGTGTTCCCACGCAACCCGGATGTGCATGAACTCGCCTGGATCGAGTCAGCCCTGAATGAGGCTTTTGTCGCCGCTGACGCGCAGCCGTTGGCCCTGGAGGTCGTGGCCGAGCTGGATTGGGACACGGCCGTGTTGCAACTGACGCCGTCGTTGCGCTGCCACGCCCTGACCACCAATGCCGAGGCCATCTGGTCGGCGCTGTGGCAGGAAGCGCCCGCGCCGGAAGCGGTGATGCTGGAACAGGCGGGTGGCTTGCTGGTGTGGCGTCGGCAGTTGACGTCGCGTTTACGCCAGGTGGATGCGCTGGAGCTACTGGCCGTGCAACAGCTGCAGGCCGACGGCAGTTTCGCCGGGCTGTGTGAGTTCCTGGTGCAGCGCCTGGGGGAAGAAGCGGGTGTGATGCAGGCAGGGGAATACCTGGCCGGTTGGCTGGGCAGTGAATTAATAGTGGGAGTCAGTCATGTTTGATCGTCGTGGTTTTTTGCTGCTGGCGGCGGTGGTCATGGCCGCGCCGGCGTTGGCGGTGCAACAGGTGAGCACCGATGACCAGGAGATCCGTTATGAACAGTTTGGGCCGGAGGAGGGCCGGGCGATCATTTTGCTGGGGGCAGATGTCAGGCCGTTCTCCGAGGTGACGGCGCCGCTGGCTGCCCAGGGCTTTCGGGTGATCGTGCCGTACTTGCGCACGGCAGACGACGCTGTGCTTGGCCAGGATGTGCTCGACCTGATGAATGCGCTGCACATCCCCGAAGCGGTGTTCGCCGGTGCGGAGCAGGGCGCACGGATCGCTGCGCGGGCCGCGACGTTGAAGCCGAGCCGCTGTGTCGGGCTGGTCACGCTGAACACCGCGCCCCAGGCGGGTTTTGCGCAAGCCGTGGGGTTGATGGCCAGCACCGGGCACTGGCGTTGAGGGTCAGTCGATCAGCTCGACCCGGCCACTGTGCAACCTGTAGATACCGCCGACAATGTGCAGTTTGCCGGCGGCCAGGGCGTCCGCCAGCAGCGTCGACTCGGCCTTGAGCCGCGCTACCGTGTCGCTGACATTTTGCGCAATGGCGTTCGCAAGCAGATCGCCAGGCGCTTTCAAGACCTTGCGCACCGACGGCTTGAACGCGTCGGCCAGGCCCTGGATCTTGCCGGGGAACGTGGCGTTGTCCTTGGTGGCTTTCACCCCGGCGGCAAGGGCGCCGCAGCTGTCGTGCCCGAGCACCATGATCAACGGCGTGCCAAGCACCGCCACCGCGTATTCGAGGCTGGCGAGCCCGTCGTCGGTCACGAAGTTACCCGCCACCCGTACGGCAAACAGGTCGCCAAGGCCGGTATCGAAGGCGTATTCCGGAGTAATCCGTGAATCAGCGCAGCTCAGGACCGCTACGAACGGATTCTGCCCGCCCTCCAACGCCTCGCGCCCGCTCATGAATTCATGGCGCTTGGTGACGCCTTCGGCATAGCGACCGTTGCCTTCCATCAACCTGGCCAGGGCTTGTTGTGGGTTGAGGTTATTGGCCGCCTTCGGTGCCGGCGAGGCGTGTGCGAGCGCTGCAGGTAACGCGCCCGTGAGCATCAGGGCGCCAGCGCCGACCGTAGCAAGGCGTAGGAATTGTCGACGGTCGTGGGTCAGGGGTGGCTGCTTGTGCATGGGCGGCGCTCTCCGGTTCGTTAAGAGAAGAAACGCCAAGGGTGCAAAGAATGGTCGAGGGGAAATGTAGGCGCTGTCCGTTTTTTTGTCGGGAATCGCGTGGCCGTCAACATGAAAATTCTGACAGCCAGGCCATCGGCCACTGAAAAAAAAACGCTCTACCCGTAATCTAAACGCCTTTGTCACCTGCGCGGATTGTCCATGTCTTCTGTTGCCGATGGGTTGCCCCTCAATAAACGCCTGCCGGCCGTGATTGCGATCTCCCTGGGGATCGGCATGGCGACCCTGGACACGGCCATCGTCAACACGGCCTTGCCGACCCTGGCCGAGGGGATTGGCACCGATTCCGCCTCGGTGATCTGGGTGGTGAATGCCTACCAGTTGGCGATCATCGCCACGGTGTTGCCGTTTGCGTCCCTCAGTGATGTGCTGGGGCATCGCCGGGTGTATCTCGGCGGGTTGCTGTTGTTTATTGTCTCGTCGCTGTTTTGCGGGCTGGCCGGCTCGCTGGTCACCCTGACGGCGGCGCGGGTGGTGCAGGGGCTGGGCGCGGCGGCGATCATGAGCGTGAACACGGCGCTGCTGCGGCATATCTACCCCTCAAAAATGCTCGGTCGGGGTCTGGGTTACAACTCGCTGGTGGTGGGACTGGCGTTTACCCTGGGGCCGACCGCTGCGTCGGCGATTCTGTCGGTGGCGACCTGGCACTGGCTGTACCTGATCAATGTGCCCTTGGGCTTGCTGGCGCTGACGTTGGGCCTGCGCTCGTTGCCGACCCTGCCGATGACCGGGCATGCCTTCGACCGTCTTGCCGCCGCGTTGTGCGCGGGGCTGTTTGCCTTGTTGGTGTTGGGTCTGGGCACGGCGGTGCACGGCGGCCAGGGCGCCTTGACCTTGGGACTGATTGCCGTGGCACTGCTGTGCGGTGCATTGCTGCTGCGGCGCCAGGCCGGGCACCCGGCACCGATGCTGGCGCTGGACCTGTTCAAACGTCCGGTGTTTGCCTTGTCATCCCTCACTGCTATTTGCGCGTTCAGCGCCCAGGGCCTGGCGTTTGTGTCGCTGCCGTTCCTGTTGCAGGCGGTGCTGGGGCATAGCCAGGTGGAAACCGGTTTCCTGATGACACCCTGGCCCGCTGTTGTGGCGGTGATGGCGCTGGTGGCGGGGCGCTTGGCCGACCGCGTGAACCTGGGCGTGCTGTGCGGCATCGGCCTGTTGATGCTCAGCGTGGGCATGGCCGCGCTCGCGACCCTGGGCAGCGGCGCGTCGGCATTGGATATCGGCTGGCGCATGGCGCTGTGTGGCGCGGGCTTCGGCTTCTTCCAGTCGCCCAACCTCAAGGCCTTGATGACCAGTGCGCCGTTGGCCCGCAGCGGCGGGGCCAGTGGCATCGTGGCGATTTCGCGGTTGTTGGGGCAGACGGTGGGCGCGTCGTTGGTGGCCTTGTGTTTTCACCTGTCCCTGGGCAGCGGGCCGCAATATGCGCTATGGCTGGGCTGCGGGTTTGCCTTGGTCGGGGCCGTGGCCAGCGGTCTGCGGTTGTTACCCTATGGGAAAAAGGGCTGATTAACGCTACCGTGGCGACCTGAATATTTCGGGATGTTTCAGATTTATGTCCAGCCTGGCCCTTCGCACCGCTGATACGCACTCCCGCCGCGCCGCGCTGACCCTGGCGTTATGCCTGCCCAGTGACGTGTTGCTCTACCTGCTGCTGCCGATGGAATCCCAGGCCTTCGGCATCACCCTGGCCCAGGCCGGTGTGCTGCTGGCGGCCAACCGCCTGGTGCGGATTTTCGGCTACCGCCATGTGCTGAATTTCTACGCGCGCAACGGCGACCGCCTGACCTGCATGATCGCCGCCGGCGCCGCCACCCTGTGCGCCGTGGGCAACTCGTTGCTGTCCGGGTTCGCCGCCTTGCTCTGTCTGCGGTTGGTGTGGGGCCTGTGTTTTGCTGCGCTGAACCTTTCGACTCAAGTATTGGCCACCTCGGAACCTGCCGGTGCCGCACGCCGGGCCGGGCGTTCCCGCGCGCTGATCGCCCTCGGGCCGATGCTGGCGTTGCCGTTGGGCGGCTGGCTGACATTGATGGCCGGGCCACGTCCGATCTTTCTGATTCTGGCTGGGTGCTGCCTGGTGGGCTTATGGATGGCGCGTGGCTTGCCTACGGTCGGGCATGATTTGCACAGCACGCCGGGGCGGCGCTTCAAGTGGCCGGACAGTGTGGCGATGTGGTCGTTTATCGAGGGGGTGGCGCTGGACGGCCTGTTTATCTTCGGCCTGTCGATCCAGGCGCAGAAGCTGCTGGGCGGCGATGCGGTGCTGATCGCCGGTGGCTTGATGGCGCTGCGGTACGTCTCGGAAATGCTCCTGAGCCCGCTGGGCGGTCGCGCCGCCCAGCGGTTTGGCGCGACCTCGATGCTGCTGCTGTTTTCGTTCCTGAGTGCCCTGGCCCTGACCGCATTCGGCAGTTACTGGGTGATTGTCGGCGCGGCGGCGGTGCTGGTGCTGCGTGCGCTGCAACTTCCGCTGGTGACGACATTGGTGGCCGAGCGCAACCCCGGTTCCATGCGCGTGTCGGCGCTGGCCTCGAACGCCGTGTGGCGCGATATCGGCGCCGGCCTCGGGCCCTTGCTCGCCGGCTTGTTGCTGCCGATCGCCTCGGCGCCCTGGGTGTTTGGCCTGGCCGGTGCGGCGATTGCCGTCAGCGCGGTGTTCTGCTGGCGGGCAAAAATTTCCAACTGACGATGTGAGGGTGTGCGTGTCCCATCAAGAAGACTTCGTAGGTGTGCTGGACAAGGAGGGACTGCCGGCCCCCGACCACCTCGACCGCAACGCATCGGCGTGCTGGCCTAAGCGCTTTTAAACGCGTCGAGCCAAGCGGGGTCGAACCGGGTCTGCTCGGGGTCGATCCCCAGCGCTTGCATCTTGGCCTTATGCGCTTCGACCTCAGCGACCAGTTGCACCTGGGCGCTGGAGTTGGCGTCCAGTTCATGCATCTGCGTCAGGCCCAAGTGATAAAAGCGCAGCACCTTGATCGCCGTCGGATCATTCGCCTGCACCCGCTCGCTGACCTTGTGCATCACATTGGTCACGCTCATCAGGTTGCGCTTGAGTTGCCAGCCATACACCGCCGCCGCCAGCCACGGCTGAGACCAGAACGGACCGCGCACCAGCGCCACCGTAATCAGCACCCCGGCGAATACCCCGCCGACATTAAAGCGGAAATTATCCCCGCCAGGCTCGCCAAACAGCATCACCGCCAGGCTCGACAGCAACATCGCCAGGGCCACGAACAGCACCGCCACAATCAGGGTGCTGCGCCGGGTCTGTTGACGGAAGGTGACAGGGTCGCAGGGTTTGAGCTCGAACATCCGGTTCATGCCTCAAGAAGGGGTGGGCATCATCTCACGCTTGGGCAAACAAGTTGAACGATGGCGCACGGCGGTTTCTCTAAACCTGTGTAGACCCCTTGAGGTGAACCATCATGTCCGACTACAACCAGCCACCCCCCGGCACCCCAAACCCTGACCGCACACCCGGAGAAGAAGAGCGCGACAACGATGCGTTGCGCCCCAACGACCCGGCGGAGCGTCAGGACGACGACGTGGAACGCGTCGAAGAAGACCTGGAAAACCTGCACGACAAGGCCCGCCCGCTCTGAACGAGGAGAACGCCGTGAGTAACACACCAAAAGGCCCGGCTTCGGGCGAGCATTCCAGTGGCAAGGATGAGTTGGGGTTTGACCCGGATTCGCCGGATGTGGCGGATCCGCAGGTGGATCCTATCGGGCCGGCGATTGCGCCGTTGGATAAGGAGAATAAAGACAAGGATGAAAAAAAGCCGCCTTATGATCCGTTGGGCGACTTGAAGGTTTGAGTTGCGTATTGTTGGATTGAAGTGAAGGTCTAGGCGAGAACAGAATGCTAAGCTGTGGATCTCATAATCTCGACTTTTTCAAACTTAGCGACACACCTAGAACAATCTCATTTAAGTTCATGTATATGTTGATTTTTTCCTAGTCAAAATATGCGGTTTCTGACGCCTGTGATATCTGTCCACTAAATGGTAACCACCAATCTTGATTTTTTGCCTTTGGGGTGTTCTTCAATATTTTTACCCAGCGACTTGAGTGGGCAGTGTCATTTTGAAATCAGCTGCTAGCCTATTCAGAGCCATCCCATAACTTGATAGGAGGACAATATGGGGCTCGGTAAAAATCAGCTGGCAATCGTGAGAGAGACATTAATGGAGCGGTTTGTTTATTCCGCATGTCCATTGGTACTTAGCGAAGCCCTCGCGAAGAGCAAGCCTACTACTATTTTTGCAGATCAAATAATTGTGGACACCCTAGCTTCGTCCGACGGCCAGAATGTAAATCTTGTCTGTCGAGAGCTCATCTTCAAACAGGGCGGGAAGATCAATCTCGATGGCTTACCAGGTGTTCCTACTTTTCCTGCTGAGCAACGACCAGAAGCGCAACACACTGCGGGTGCTGATGGCCCTGACGGCGACGATGGTGGCCATGGTGTAAGTGCTGGCACTTTGTCAATAACTACGGGAGTGATCATTGGCCAAGTTTCTATATCGGCACGTGGAGGTGCTGGAGGACGGCCTAGAGACGGAGGACATGGCCGCCAAGGAGGAACTGGTGCTAAAGGGAGATCAGACACTGTGAGAAGGCGAGATGAATATCCGCCCAGTGCAACTGGAGGAACTGGTTTGCCGGGAGGAAAGGCTGGCTTACCTGGCTATCGAGGTCGTGGCGGAGACGGCGGGATGGTTCACATCGTTTGCCTGGACCAAATAGCCCTCCAGCCAGGCGAAGTTGACGTTACTCATGGTTTGCATGGTGGGGTTGGTATCCCAGGAAACCCGGGTTCAGGTGGAGCCGGTGGGCAAGGTGGCGATCTGTCATTTATTTATTGCGAACCTCGTGATCGCGCTCCAAAACTTGTGGGTTATATATCAGAAGAAGTGTTCGAGGCAGACACTCAGGAATCACTCCTTTTACGGTCTGGAGTTGCTTTCCAAAAACTGACGATTACATCTCCGCATCCCGATTTTTGCTATAAGGAATTTAGCCATTATGGGCATGATGGGCAAGTTGGGGCGGAGGGTGATACGCGGCTAGCAGAATTGGCTGTTAGGCAAGCTAATCCCCTCGGGAAGGAAGGCGTTCTTAAGGTTGAACAATGTACTGAAATTGATTTTGCAAAAAAATTCGATGGGGTGATTCTGGACTTGCTTGCTTGTGCGACAGAGGATGAATATCGGTGTGCGGGTAATGCGGTTACCGATTTGCTACGCATAAAAATAGAGTTTCTACTGTCGGTTTGTACCAGCGATCCAACGCCTAGTCGAATAAAGCTTGAAGTTTGTGCCAGAGCTTACTCTATGGCCCAGAAAATTAGCGTGGGGCTGGATTTCTTTGGGTTTTCAAGAGAGCATGCACCGCTTCTTGCTTTCGATACATATTCAAGGCTGGTGGAGAAAACCTTTCTCCCGCAGGCAACTATTATAGAAGAGTCATTTAATCGGTATTGGAGTGCCTATGAAAGCGTCGAGCAAAGGCGAGAAGAACTTCGGAAGGTTGTGGCGGGTGCAAAATTTACCATCGACGGTTTAGAGCGTGAATACAAACGTGCCACTGCTGAAGCAACTTCATTGGTTCTCCAAATTCCAGCGCTTGACCTAAAAGTCGCTGCAGCGGAAAAAGTGTTGCGCTTAGCTGAGGCCTCACTGACAAAAGCGATTAATAAGAAGAACTCAGGCTGCGACTTGATTAAGACGTTGACGGCTGTATCAACGATCGTTGTTGGGGTGTATACCGGTGGAGCAGGTTTTTTGGCTGCCGGAAAAGCGGGGATACAGTTGCTTGATGATTTCAAAGCAAACAACGACAGTTTGGCTACCCTTTGGGATAGCAAGAATGTCTTCGCAGCCGGGCTTAAGGATCTTAATAAGGGTGTAACTGATACAAAGAGTGGTATTGAGTCTATTCAAAAAGGCATGACTCAGCTTGATCAAAATCGCTTGCGGGTTCCTCAGTTCACAATGGAGCGAGAAAATTTTGATAGAGTGGCCAGAGACTTCGCGGAAATGCCAGAGGCAGCGGAGTACAAAGAGGCGGGCTATGACTTTCTCAAAAGCGTAGAAGCACGTAACCAAGCTATTCTCGATTACAACGGCATCTTGTTTCAATTAATAGAAATGCAAGCGCGAGTGGCTGCTAGCCAACGCTCACTTGCTGTGATTGACACTGTTCTTACAGGAACGGTTGATCCGAGCGAAGGGCACATAATGGGAGTGATGACTAGGCTCTATATCGATACACTCGCTCTCGCCGCACAGATGGTTCACTCTGAAAAAAAAGCGCTTAACTATCACTTTGCGAGGCCAGATGATGCACCGTTATCAGCTTTGAATGTAGCAACAATTGCATTTGCGCACCAAAAAATCCTTGGCGAAGACTGGGTCTCGGCAAAAGAACGCT
This sequence comes from Pseudomonas sp. MYb541, assembly GCF_037479595.1. Classification (NCBI taxonomy): domain Bacteria; kingdom Pseudomonadati; phylum Pseudomonadota; class Gammaproteobacteria; order Pseudomonadales; family Pseudomonadaceae; genus Pseudomonas; species Pseudomonas sp. MYb541. The sequence goes on from NZ_JBBGYS010000003.1 coordinate 193,387, forward strand.
ACGACGCTCGAAGGGAATTAACTCCCGGCCGGCTTGAACTGGATTTGCAAAAATTGGTATCAAACGTATCCTGGGAAAACTTTAAGAAAACAATGGCTCTGTCTTTCACTATCAGGGCAGAACAAAGCGACTACTCAGCTCTCTGGGGGGCGTTGGCTGGCGTACGTATAACTGGAATGGAGTTGATCCTTGATGGCGCCAAAGTGGCTAACGGGCAGGAGCACATTCCATGGGATATGACGCACTGTGGTACAGAGATTATCTATCGAAAAAATGGTCTGGCAGTGCCTTTCACGCATCGCGCTATCACGTTCACCGGAATTACTTCAGTCAGTGGGGGACCCTCAATTCTGGACTCTGACTTCTCGGAAAAGGACTTGTACGCAGGGCTTAGTCCATTCGCAAGCTGGCTTCTTATTTTCAGTCGAGATACCAACCTAAAACTTGATCTAAATAGCTTAAAAAGCGCGAAGCTCCGCCTATCTGGCTATATGGTTCAAGGGTGAATGATCGGTAAAAAGCCCCGCCTCACCCAGCGGGGCTTTCCCCCCTCACTTCGGCGCCACCCACGTCACCTCCGTAATCCCAAACTTCTCCGCCCACGGTCGGGTCGTCTTCTTCACTTGCTCGTGCCCAACCCGCCCCACGCGGCTCACATGGGCGATATCGGCATCCACCGCCGCCCAGTGCCAGGCCTCGGCGTTGTTCATCACTTCGGCGCGCACCACAAAGGATTTCGGTTTGCCGTGCAGCTGATAATTGATGGTGTAGATTTTTGCGGTACTCATGTTGCCTCCCTGTGTTGTTATAGATGGATAGGGCAGCGCTCAAAAAGGTTCATTCAAAATGACAATCTGCACGTCGACGCGGCATAGTGTCGGCTTCATCCCGTGCCCAAGGATTGCGCCATGTCACTGTTGACCCATAGCCGCCTCTATCTGCAACGCCTGGGCTATGACTCGCCGCCAGCGCCGACCCTGCAAACCCTGCAGGACCTGCAATTGCGCCATGTGTGCACCTTTGCTTTCGAGAATTTGTCGAGTCTGATGCGTCTGCCAGTGCCCATCGACCTGCCGAGCGTCGAGCAGAAAGTACTGCTGGAAGGGCGGGGCGGGTATTGCTATGAGTTGAACCAGATGTTCCTGGCGTTGTTGCAGGAACTTGGCTTTGACGCGCGCGGCATCACCGGGCGGGTGGTGATGGGCGGGGCGCCGGATGCGCGCACGGCGCGGACTCATCGTTTGAGCCTGGTGACGTTGGATGGCGTGCGCTATATCACCGATGTCGGCTTTGGCGGCATGGTGCCCAGCAGTCCGTTGCTGTTGGACACCGAGGCGGTGCAGGCCACGGCTCATGAGCCTTATCGGTTGACCTTCGACGGGCAGGGCAGTTACACCCTGTGGGCGCAAGTGGTCGAGGAGTGGCGTGGCCTGTATGTGTTCGATCTGCAGGTGCAGGCGGCCATCGATTATGAAATCGGCAACTGGTATGTCTCCACCCACCCGGATTCGGTCTTCATTGGCCAGTTGAAAGTCGCGCGCTTGGCTGCGGGTAAGCGCCATACCTTGAACAACGCCCATTATGCGATTCACTACCTGGACCGGCCGAGTGAAAAGCGCACCTTCGCCAGTGCCGACGAGGTGTTGCAGATATTGACTGAAACCTTCGGGATTCGCGTGTCGGAAACGCCGGCGCTGCGGGCAGTCCTTGATGGCTTGTTAGTGGCTAATTCATAACAGTATTGAGATAGAGCCTTCGCTGAACCGTTTTACCTCCAAATCATCGCAAATTAATTCGAACCTTTGGCGCCGGCCGGGGTTCGAACCGGTTCCTGAATAATTTGCTCACCAGACAAGGAGATGTAAAACGATGTCCAAGCTATTCGGAAAATTCCTCAAGGGTTCCTCGCTGCTGGCGTTGGTCGCTGCGCCTGCTGCGGTGTTCGCCGCACCGTCCACTGACCCGATTTCCACCTTCGGGATCCTAGGCAGCTATAACGATTTCAAATTCGAAGGGGGCAGCGAAAGCGACAAGAGCCACATGCCCGAGGCGGGCCTGTTCTATAACTTCGGCAACAAGCTCACCGCTGAATCCGGCTTTATCTACCAGGCCGGTATCGAAGCCAAGTACGGCGAAAAGAGCGACAACAAACTCAAGGAAGGCCAGGCCGACCTTGACCTCGGCTGGCGTGCCGCGCTGGATGCGCGCAACTTTGTCGACGTGATCGTCGGCGGTGGCTACAGCTGGACGCGCTACGAGCCAGAGATCAATGACCTCGATGTGAAGCTCACCAACAAGTCGCCGTTCGCCAAGGCGGCCCTGGGCTACAACCATCAGTTCGATGACATGACCCTGCGTGTCGAAGCCGGCGCCCGTCGCACCATCGACGGCCGTACCAAGCTCAAGGTCGATGATTTCGGCAGCGACACCGTGGACCTCAAGGACCGCACCAACCCTTACGCTGAGGTCAGCCTGCTGATGAATCAGAAGGGCGACCTGCCGGTGGTCGCGGGCCTGTACTACACCCGCACCGAGTACAAACTCGACGGTGATTCTGAAGTGGCCGATAACACCAAGCTCAAGCGCAACGAGTACGGCTTCAAGGTCGGTATCGCGTTCTGACGCAATGTACCGAAAAACGCCCCGAATATCCGGGGCGTTTTTTTTAAGGCAATTGCAGATCAACCCAAAGCGGCAAGTTGCGCCACGGTCTCAGGAAAACGTGCCACCAGGCGAATCAGCGTGGCAGCCTGTGCATTCGGCTTGGCTCGGCCTTGCTCCCAGTTTTCCAGGGTGCGGGTGTTGGTGCGCAGGTACATGGCGAACACCGACCGGGAGAGGTTGAGTTGTTGGCGCACGGCGACCACTTCCTCAGCGGTGAGTGACGCCAGGTTTTTAAGGTGAACCTTGTGGGTCCGCAGGGTGACTTTGCCTTGGCGTTCGTCTGCCAGGGCGTCGAAGCCTTCGACCAGTTCGGAAAATATTTCACGTTTCATGATGTGTTCTCGCTTTGATTTCCCTGTCCAGCATGTGTTTTAGGGCTTTTTTGTGCTGTGGTGTCAGGTCATCCTGTTCGTGCTTGCCGTACAGGGTGAACAGCCAGAATTGCGTGCCGCCCGACCACCAGTAGTAAATGACCCGCAGGCCACCGCGCTTGCCTTTGTTGCGTCGCTCATCGATGAAGCGAACTTTGCGCAGTCCGCCTGTTCCCTCGATCGCATCTCCTGCTTCCGGGTTCTTCATCAACTCTTGTTGAAAACCCTGGAAAAGCTCGTCACTCAGATAGTCCTTGCGATGCCGCCCGAAGGCCGGCAGTTCGATAAATAGAGCATCCATGTTTTGTACGTAGACTGCGTATAGTTTGGTGGCCCACTCGCAAAGGGTCAAGTGACCCTGCTGTGGGAACTTTCCTAAAACGCAGACACCATACGGCGGCCTTCATCGGGTAGATGCCGGATGGGGAGGCAGGCGGGCGAGGAAATTTCCGTGAATAGGGGAGGGTAAAAACCCCTGCCCCTGAAACGCAAAACGGCGCCCGAAGGCGCCGTCTTGTTTACTGCATCCCGCTAAGCGATCAAACGCCCAGCACCGCGTGCTGCACCAGGGTGAGCAACGGTTGTGGGTAAACGCCCAGGAAGAACGCGAGCAGGGCGATGGCCAGCAGCATCACGCCGCCTGCCTTCTGTTCCCAATGCAGCTCGGCATCCACACGGCGCAGGTTTGGCTCGATCAGGTACAGGGTGACCATCACGCGCAGGTAGTAGAACACGCCGATGGCGCTGCCCAGTACCAGGGAGGCCACCAACCACCATTCGTGGGCTTCGACACCGGTGGCGACGATGTAGAACTTGCCGATGAAGCCTGCGGTCAGCGGAATACCGGCCAAGGACAGCATCATCACGGTCAGTACGGCGGTCAGGTACGGACGGCGCCAGAATAGGCCGCGATACTCGTACAGGGCGTCGGCGTCACGGCCTTTGAACGGCGAGGACATCAGCGTGATTACGCCGAATGCACCCAGGCTGGTGATCACGTAGGTGACCAGGTACACGCCCATGGCTTCCACGGCCAGGCCTTTGCTTGCCACCAGGGCGATCAGCAGGTAGCCGAAGTGTGCGATGGACGAGTAACCCAGCAGACGCTTGAGGTTGTTCTGGGTCAGGGCCAGCAGGTTACCGAACAGGATCGACGCGATGGCGATCACGGTCAGCACGGTGCTCAGCACGCCGGTGTTGGCAGCAGGGGAGATTTGGAACAGACGCACCATCACCGCAAACACGGCAACCTTCGACGCCGTGGCCAGGAACGCAGCCACTGGCGCCGGGGCGCCTTCGTACACGTCCGGGGTCCACAGGTGGAAGGGCACCAGCGACAGCTTGAACGCCAGGCCGATCAACATCATGGCCAGGCCCAGTTGGGCGATTGGCGCAGGCATGTTGGTGGTGGCCAGGGCGTGACCGATACCGGTGAAGCTCAGGCTGCCGGCTTCGGCGTAGAGCAGGGCCATACCGAACAACAGGAACGCGGAACCGGCGGCCGACAGCACCATGTACTTGATGCCGGCTTCCAGGGAGCGCTTGTTGAAGAAGGCGTAGGCCACCAGGCCGTAGGTCGGGATCGACAGCAGTTCCAGGCCGATGAACAGGCCCGCCAGGTGCTGTGCGCTGACCAGCACGATACCGCCGGCCGCAGCCAGCAGGATCAGCAGGTACAGCTCTTCCTTGTTGCCTGGGTAGCCGGTGCCGCCTTCGCCCATATAGGCGTGGGCGAGGGTGACGCACGCCAGGGTCGCGACCAGGATCAGCGCGATATACAGCAGGGCGAAGTCATCCACCATCATCAACGGCGTGACCGCCAATGGCGCGACCTTGAGGGCCGGGATGATCGACAGCAGGGCCAGGTTGAGGCCGGCACAGGACAGCAGGAACGTTTGCGAATGATTGCGGCGCCAGGCGATTGCCAGCATCACCACCACGATGGTGAGGCTGGTAATCAGCAGCGGCGCAAGCGCGATAAAGTGTTGGATCGTGAATTCCATAGCGCTCTTACCGGGCCGAAGCGAGTTGAGAGAAGGCGGTGCCGAACCACTGCTGCACGCCATGCATCGTCGCGGCAGAAGTGTCCAGGAACGGTTGCGGGTACACGCCGATGTAGATCAGCAGCACCGCAAGGCCGAGCACCATGATCAGTTCGCGAGCATCCATCCCTTGCAGGACGGTGTCGGACTTGGCCGGGCCGAAGTAGGCGCGGTGGATCATGATCAGCGAGTAAACCGAACCAAACACCAGGCCGGAGGTAGCAATCGCACTGATCCACGGTGTTTGCACGAATGCACCCATCAGGATCAGGAACTCGCCGATGAAGTTGCCGGTGCCCGGCAAGCCCAGGGACGCGGCGGCGAAGAACAGGCTGATCGCCGGCAGGTACGCGATGCGCGACCACACGCCACCCATTTCACGCATGTCACGGGTGTGCAGGCGCTCGTACAACTGGCCACTCAGGATAAAGAGGGCAGCGGCCGAGACACCGTGGGCCAACATCTGGATGACTGCGCCTTGCAGCGCCAGTTGGCTGCCGGAGTAGATGCCGATCAGTACGAAGCCCATGTGGGACACGGACGAGAAGGCAATCAGACGCTTGATGTCAGTTTGTGCGAAGGCCAGGAACGCACCGTAGAAGATCCCGATCAGACCCAGGGTCATGGCGATCGGCGCGAACTCCGCCGAAGCATTCGGGAACAGTGGCAGTGCGAAACGCAGCAGGCCGTAGGCCGCCGTCTTCAGCAGGATACCGGCCAAGTCCACGGAACCGGCGGTCGGCGCCTGTGCGTGGGCATCCGGCAGCCAGGAGTGGAACGGCACCACCGGCAGCTTCACCGCGAACGCGATGAAGAAGCCCAGCATCAGGATGTACTCGGTGGTCAGGGACATCTTGGTTTTCAACAGGTCGGCGTAGTTGAAGGTAATCACGCCGGTGTTGTTGAAGTTGACCAGTACCAGGCCCAGGATCGCCACCAACATGATCAGGCCGGAAGCCTGGGTGAAGATGAAGAACTTGGTCGCCGCGTAGATGCGGGTTTTCTTGCCGTCCGAAGAACTGTGACCCCAGAGCGCGATGAGGAAGTACATCGGCACCAGCATCATTTCCCAGAAGAAGAAGAACATGAACAGGTCGAGGGCGAGGAACACGCCGACAACGCCGCCCAGGATCCACATCAGGTTCAGGTGGAAGAAGCCCACGTGACGCTGGATCTCTTTCCAGGAGCAGAGTACCGAGAGGATACCCAGCAGGCCGGTCAGCAGGATCATCAACAGCGACAGGCCGTCGAGGGCCAGGTGCACGTTGATGCCGAAGCGCTGGATCCACACGTGCTTGAATTCAAGCGCGAAGGTCGGATCGACACCCGGTGCCGGAGCAAATGAATAGTCGCCATGGGCCCACAGCCAGAGGCCGAGTGCGAGTTCCAGGGACATGGTCAGCAACGCAATCCAGCGGGGGAGGGTGGCGCCGAAGCGTTCACCCATCCAGCAGAGCAGGCCGCCGATAAAGGGGATCAGGATTAGCCAGGGCAGAATCATGACAGGCTCGTTTCCTTTCGCAAGTTCGCAAAGTTCATATCAGACCGCTACCACTACAATGGCGCCGATCACCAGCACGGCACCGGCCGCCATGGAAGCTGCATACCAACGCAATTGGCCGGTCTCGCTGCGGCTCAGGGCGGTGTGACCGGCCTTGGCGGCACGCGGGATCAAACCGATGGTCTGGTCGAGCGGGTCTTTACGCAGAATGTGGCTGATGGCCAGGTAAGGCTTGACGAACAGTTTGTCGTAGATCCAGTCGAAGCCCCAGGCAGCGAACCACCAGGCCGACAGGAAACGGCCAATGCCACTGTTGGCCACGGCGGTCACGAAGCGACGCTTGCCGAGGAACAGCAGCGCGGCCAACAGGATACCGGCAATGGCGATGGCGCCCGAGGCGATTTCCAGGCTGTGCTGGGCTTCGCCGCCGGCATGGCCGACGCTTTGCGGCAGTACACCGTGCAGCGGCGGGGTGATCATGGCGCCGACGAAGGTCGAAAGGATGATCAGTACCGACAATGGCAACCAGTGCGAAATGCCGTGGCCTGCGTGTGCTTCGGTCTTGGCTTCACCGTGGAAGGTGATGAAGATCAGGCGGAAGGTGTACAGCGAGGTCATGAACGCACCCACCAGGCCTGCGTACAGCAGGTTCTGGTTACCGCTGGCAAAGGCTTCCCAGAGGATTTCGTCCTTCGAGTAGAAGCCGGCGGTCACCAACGGCAGGGCGGCGAGGGCGGCACCACCGACGATGAAGCTGGCGTAGGCCAGTGGCAGTTTCTTCCACAGGCCGCCCATCTTGAAGATGTTCTGCTCGTGGTGGCAGGCAACGATCACCGCACCGGAAGCGAGGAACAGCAGGGCCTTGAAGAAAGCGTGGGTCATCAGGTGGAAGATCGCCGCGTCCCAGGCGCCAACGCCCAGGGCCAGGAACATGTAGCCGATCTGGCTCATGGTCGAGTAGGCGAGGATGCGCTTGATGTCGGTCTGCACCAGCGCGGCGAAGCCGGCCAGTACCAGGGTCACGCCGCCAACGATGCCCACCAGATGCAGGATATCCGGCGCCAGGGTGAACAAGCCGTGGGTACGGGCGATCAGATAGACACCGGCGGTTACCATGGTTGCCGCGTGGATCAGTGCGGAAACAGGGGTAGGACCGGCCATCGCATCCGCCAGCCAGGTTTGCAGCGGCAGTTGCGCGGATTTACCCACGGCGCCGCCCAGTAGCATCAGGGTCGCCAGGGTGATCCAGAAGTCGCCAACCTGGAATTTCTGCGGTGCCAGCACCAGCAGTTCCTGGATATTCAGTGTGCCCACCTGTTGGAACAGGATGAACAGGCCGATGGCCATGAACACGTCGCCGATCCGGGTGACGATAAAGGCCTTGAGTGCCGCGTTACCGTTGTTGCGGTTGCTGTAGTAGAAACCGATCAACAGGTACGAGCACAGGCCCACGCCTTCCCAACCGAAGTACAGGAACAACAGGTTATCGCCGAGCACCAGGAACAGCATGCTGGCGATAAACAGGTTGGTGTACGAGAAGAAGCGCGAGTATCCGGCTTCACCGCGCATGTACCAGGACGCGAACAGGTGGATCAGGAAGCCCACACCCACCACCACGCCGAGCATGGTGATCGACAGGCCGTCGACGTAGAGGGCGAAGTTGGGCTTGAAGCCCTCCACCGACATCCACTGCCACAGCACCAGGGTGTAGTGACCGCCTTCTGGCGGCGCCACGTTGAATTGCCAGATGACGTAGGCGGCAACGATCGCCGACAGGCCAATGGAGCCCACGCCTATCAAGGCCGAGAGGTTTTCCGACCAGCGCCCGCGAGAGAACGACAGCAGCAGGAAACCGATCAGGGGAAATACGAAAGTCAGAAAGATCATGTTCATCCGCGCATCTCACTGGCAGCGTCGATATCAAGCGTGTGGAAGCGACGATACAGTTGCAGCAGGATCGCCAGGCCGATACTGGCCTCGGCGGCTGCCAGGCTGATCACCAGGATGAACATGACTTGTCCATCCGGCTGGCCCCAACGTGCACCTGCAACGATGAACGCCAGTGCCGCGGCGTTCATCATGATTTCCAGGCTCATCAACACGAACAGAATGTTACGGCGAACCATCAGGCCGACCAGGCCAAGGCAGAACAGGATGCCGGCGACCGCCAGACCATGCTCCAAAGGGATAGCAGGCATCGTCATTGCTCCTTGGCTTCGTTGCGGCCCAAGTGGAAGGCGGTGATGGCTGCGGCGAGCAGCAGCATCGAAGCCAGTTCGACCACCAGCAGGTACGGGCCGAACAGGCTGATGCCCACGGCCTTCGCGTCTACGGTGGTGTGGCCGATGGCCTGGCCGCTCTGGTGAGCGAACAGCACATACAGCAGTTCACCCAGCAGCAGGGCTGCGAGGATAACCGGGCCGAGCCAGATGCCGGGCTTGAGCCAGACGCGTTCCTGGGCGACCGAGGCCGGCCCCAGGTTTAGCATCATCACCACAAACACGAACAGCACCATGATGGCGCCGGCGTAGGCGATCACTTCCAGCACACCGGCGAACGGTGCGCCGAGTGCGAAGAAGGTCATGGCCACGGCGATCAACGAAATGATCAGGTAGAGCAGGGCGTGCACAGGATTGGTGTTGGTGATCACGCGAAGCGTGGACACCACTGCAATACCGGACGCGAAATAGAAAGCGAATTCCATCTTTCTTCCTTAAGGCAGCAAGCTCTTCACGTTGATCGGCTCGGCTTCGTTTTGTGCGGCGCCTTTCGGCTTACCGGCAACGGCCATACCTGCAACACGATAGAAGTTGTAATCAGGGTTTTTACCGGGACCAGAGATCAGCAGATCTTCTTTCTCGTACACCAGGTCCTGACGTTTGAACTCGGCCATCTCGAAATCCGGTGTGAGCTGGATCGCGGTGGTCGGGCAAGCTTCCTCGCAGAGGCCGCAGAAAATGCAGCGCGAGAAGTTGATGCGGAAGAAATCCGGGTACCAGCGACCGTCTTCGGTTTCAGCTTTCTGCAGGGAGATGCAACCCACCGGGCACGCCACGGCGCACAGGTTGCAGGCTACGCAACGCTCTTCGCCATCGGGGTCGCGGGTCAGCACGATACGGCCGCGATAGCGCGGCGGCAGGTACACCGCTTCTTCCGGGTATTGCAGGGTGTCGCGTTTGCGGAAGCCGTGACCGAACACCATCACCAGGCTTCGCAACTGGGTACCGGTACCCTTAACGATGTCGCCAATATATTTGAACATGGGTCAAATCCTCACTGAACCGCGCCGGCTGGCGTGTTCAACAACACAACGGCAGCCGTCACCAGCAAATTGATCAGGGTCAGTGGCAGGCAGAAGCGCCAGCTGAAATCCATCACCTGGTCGTATCGTGGACGCGGAATGGAAGCGCGCAGCAGGATAAACAACATGATGAAGAACGCGGTCTTCAGGAAGAACCAGAAGAACGCCAACTGCGGCAGGATGCCGAACGGACCGTGCCAGCCGCCGAAGAACAGCGTGACCAGCAGGGCCGAGATCAAGATGATGCCGATGTACTCACCGACGAAGAACATGCCCCATTTCATGCCGGCGTATTCGATGTGGTAGCCGTCGGCCAGTTCTTGTTCCGCTTCCGGCTGGTCGAACGGGTGACGGTGAGTCACGGCGACGCCAGCGATGAAGAAAGTGCAGAAGCCGAAGAACTGCGGAATGATGAACCACAGGTTCTGCGCCTGGTACTCGACGATATCGCGCATGTTGAACGAGCCAACCTGCACCACGATGCCCATCAGCGCGAGGCCCATGAACACTTCGTAGGACACGGTCTGGGCCGAAGCCCGCAAGCTGCCCAGCAGGGCGAACTTGTTGTTGCTCGACCAACCGGCGAACAGCACCGCATAGACCGACAAACCGGCCATGGCGAAGAAGAACAGCAAGCCGATGTTCAGGTCCGCCACGCCCCAGGTCGGGGTGATCGGGATGATCGCGAAGGCGATCAGCAAGGCGCTCATGGCCACGACCGGTGCCAGGGTGAAGATCACCTTGTCGGCAAACGGCGGGGTCCAGTCTTCCTTGAAGAACATTTTCAGCATGTCGGCCGCGATCTGGAACATACCGAACGGGCCAACGCGGTTCGGACCGTAACGGTCCTGCCACCAGCCCAGCAGGCGACGTTCGACGAAGCTGAGCAGGGCGCCCGCGACGACCACGGCCAACAGGATCACGATGGCCTTGACCACCGAGATGATCACGTCGATCACTTCAGGAGTGAACCAAGTCATTGCGCTGCCTCCTGCAGACCGTCAACGGTTTTGCCGAAGATCGCCGCTGGAATGCCGGCGATGCCTTTAGGCAGTGCAACCAGGCCAGCGCCCAGCTCTTCATTGATGCGCAGCGGCAGACGCAGGGTCTGGCCGGCCACGTTCAGGCTGAGCAGGGCGCCGTCGTTGACGCCCAGGCGGTCGGCTTCGGACTTGGCCACCGACACGTAGGCTTCAGGAATGCGACTTTGCACCGGCGCGGCTTTCGAAGAGTTCTCTTCGCTGCCGAACAGGTGGAAGAACGGCACAACCTGCCAGGTGCCTTGGGCCGGGTTGAACGGACGCGGTACGGCAGAGAACCAGTTCAGCGAATCACCGGTGCTTTCGATCAGGCGCGTGCCCGGGTCGCCAGCACGGATGTGACCACCGACTTCGTCCTGGAACTTGTTCCAGGCCTGCGGCGAGTTCCAGCCCGGCGACCAGGCGAACGGCACCTGTTGGCGCGGTTCGGCAGAGCCCGAGTAACCTTCCATGGAGAAGGCGAACGCGGTGTCCGGGTCTTGCGGAGTACGTGGCTCGTGCACGCTGATGTTGGCGCGCATGGCCGTACGCCCGGAGTAACGCAGCGGTTCACGGGCAAGCTTCATGCCCTTGATGCGGAACGCGGCGGACGGTGCAGCGTCGACGATACGGGCCAGTTGCGGCGCGCTGGCGGCGGCAGCGGCGGTGACGTGGTCGAGCTGGGTCCAGTCGATCGGCTGGTTCAGCAGGGTGGCGCGCAGGGCATGCAGCCAGCGCCAGCCTTCGTGAACCAGGATACTGGCGTCCATGTACTTCGGATCGAACACCTGGAAGAAGCGCTGGGCGCGACCTTCCTGGCTGACCAGGGTACCGTCGCCCTCGGCGAAGGTGGCGGCTGGCAGGACCAGGTCGGCGCGCTCGCTGGTAGCGGTCTTCTGGTGGTCGGCAACGATCAGCACTTTGGCGGCGTTGAGCGCGGCGTCAACCTTGGCGGCATCGGTGCGGGTGTACAGGTCGTTTTCCAGCACCACGATGGCGTCGGCATTGCCGTCGATCACCGCTTGCAGGGCTGCGTCCAGGGACTCGCCACCGAGCATGGCCAGGCCAAGGCTGTTGGCTTCCGGCACGACCAGGCTGATGGAACCGTTCTTGTCGCGCAGCTTCAAGGCCTTGGCGATGTTGGCAGCCGCTTCGATCAGCGCCTTGGAACCCAACGAGGTGCCGGCAATGATCAATGGGCGCTTGGCGGCCAGCAGTGCATCGGCGATACGCTGGGCCAATTCAACGGCTTCAGCGTCCAGGCCTTCGACGGCAGGCGCGCTGGCGTCGAGGGCGTGGGCCACGGCGAAACCGATGCGGGCCAGGTCGTCCGGTGCTGCGTGCACACATTCTTCGGCGATGTCGTCGAGCTTGGTTTCAGCCAGGCTTGCGATAAACAGCGGGTTCAGCGCGTGCTGGCCGATGTTTTTCACGGCGGCGTCGAGCCAAGGCTGTACGCGCATGGCGTCGGCCATGTCTTCAGCCTTGCCTTTGACCGACTGGCGCAGCGACAGGGCGATGCGCGCGGCGGTCTGGGTCAGGTCTTCACCGAGCACGAAGATGGCGTCGTGGTCTTCGATGTCGCGCATGTTCGGCACCGGCAGCGGGCTGTCGTTCAGCACTTGCAGGACCAGGCGGATACGCTCCAGCTCAGCGGCTTCGATGCCGGAGTAGAAGTGCTCAGCGCCAACCAGTTCGCGCAACGCGTAGTTGCTTTCGAGGCTGGCGCGCGGCGAACCGATACCGACGATGTTACGGCCGCGCAGCAGGTCGGCGGCTTTATCCAGGGCGTCGTCCAGGCTCAGCTTGCCGCCATTGGCCAGCAGTGGCTGGCGTGGGCGGTCTTCGCGGTTGACGTAGCCGTAGCCGAAACGGCCACGGTCGCACAGGAAGTACTGGTTGACCGAACCGTTGAAGCGGTTTTCGATCCGACGCAGTTCACCGTAGCGCTCGCCCGGGGAGATGTTGCAACCGCTGGAGCAGCCATGGCAGATGCTTGGGGCGAATTGCATGTCCCACTTACGGTTGTAGCGCTCGGAGTGAGTCTTGTCGGTGAATACACCGGTCGGGCAGACCTCGGTGAGGTTGCCGGAGAACTCGCTTTCGAGCACGCCGTCTTCAACGCGACCGAAGTACACGTTGTCGTGGGCGCCGAACACGCCGAGGTCGGTGCCGCCAGCGTAGTCTTTATAGAAGCGCACGCAGCGGTAGCAGGCGATGCAGCGGTTCATTTCGTGGGAGATGAACGGGCCGAGGTCCTGGTTCTGGTGGGTACGCTTGGTGAAGCGATAACGGCGCTCGTTGTGGCCGGTCATCACCGTCATGTCTTGCAGGTGGCAGTGACCGCCTTCCTCACAGACTGGGCAGTCGTGGGGGTGGTTGGTCATCAGCCATTCGACAACGCTGGCGCGGAACGCCTTGGATTCATCATCGTCGATGGAGATCCAGGTGTTGTCGGTGGCTGGGGTCATGCACGACATGACGATACGACCACGGGTGTCGTTCTCGTCGGTGTATTGCTTGACCGCGCACTGGCGACAGGCACCGACGCTACCAAGCGCGGGATGCCAGCAGAAATACGGGATGTCGAGGCCTAGTGAGAGACATGCCTGTAACAGGTTGTCTGCCCCATCGACTTCGAGCGCTTTGCCGTCTACGTGGATAGTGGCCATGGTTCAAAGTTCTTCGTTGGCCCGTTGTCAGCGGGCGTGGCTAATGGAATCTTGTTATTCATGGGCATCAACACAGCCTTTACGGCGTCAGCCCATGAGAAAGCGAAGGGCACGGACCCTTCGCCTTTTAAAGCGTTACGCGCCGACTACGATCGGCTTTGCCAGAGGCGGGACGGCGGCGCTGGTAGGCGCGATGCCGGCTTCGAACTCCGAGCGGAAGTATTTGATGGCACTGCCCAATGGCTCCACGGCGCCCGGTGCGTGAGCACAGAAGGTCTTGCCTGGGCCGAGGAAACCGACCAGGCCGAGCAGGGTTTCGATATCACCCTCGCGGCCTTCGCCATTTTCCAGGGCCATCAGCAGCTTCACGCTCCACGGCAGACCGTCGCGGCATGGGGTGCAGAAACCGCACGATTCACGGGCAAAGAACTGCTCCATGTTGCGCAGCAACGAGACCATGTTCACGGTGTTGTCGACCGCCATCGCCAGGCCGGTACCCATCCGGGTGCCCACCTTGCCGATGCCGCCGGCATACATCTGTGCGTCGAGGTGCTCGGGGAGCAGGAAGCCGGTACCGGCGCCACCTGGCTGCCAGGCTTTCAAGGTGTAGCCGTCGCGCATGCCGCCGGCGTAGTCCTCGAACAGCTCGCGGGCGGTCACGCCGAATGGCAGTTCCCACAGGCCAGGGTTCTTGACCTTGCCGGAGAAGCCCATGAGCTTGGTGCCCATGTCTTCGCTGCCTTCGCGGGCCAACGATTTATACCAGTCCACGCCGTCGGCAATGATCGCCGGCACGTTGCACAGGGTTTCGACGTTGTTCACGCAAGTCGGCTTGCCCCACACGCCGACAGCGGCGGGGAAGGGCGGCTTGGAGCGCGGGTTGGCGCGGCGGCCTTCGAGGGAGTTGATCAGTGCGGTTTCTTCACCGCAGATGTAACGCCCGGCGCCGGTGTGCACGAACAGTTCGAAGTCGAAACCCGAACCGAGGATGTTCTTGCCCAGCAGGCCCGCTGCCTTGGCTTCTTCCACGGCACGGTTGAGGTGCTTGGCGGCGGTGGTGTACTCGCCACGCAGGAAGATGTAGCCACGGTAGGTTTTCAGCGCGCGGGCGCTGATCAGCATGCCTTCGATCAGCAGATGGGGCAGTTGCTCCATCAGCATGCGGTCTTTCCAGGTGTTCGGCTCCATTTCATCCGCGTTGCACAGCAGGTAGCGGATGTTGATGGATTCGTCCTTGGGCATCAGGCCCCACTTCACGCCCGTGGGGAAGCCTGCACCGCCGCGGCCTTTGAGGCCGGCGTCTTTCACGGTCTGGACAATGTCGTCCTGGGCCATGTCGGCGAAGGCTTTACGTGCGGCGGCGTAACCGTTCTTGGCCTGGTACTCGTCGAGCCACACGGGCTCGGCATCGTCACGCAGGCGCCAGGTCAGGGGATGGGTCTCGGGCGAACGCTTGATCAGGTTGGCCGGGCCGAAAGATGTAAGGGTCATGGGTAGCCCTCGAGCAATTGGGTCACGCCAGTTGCCTGCACGTCACCGAATGTGTCGTCGTCGATCATCAACGCCGGCGCCTTGTCGCAGTTGCCCAGGCAGCACACTGGCAGCAGCGTGAAGCGGCCGTCAGGGGTGGTCTGGCCGAGGCCGATGCCCAATTTGGTCTGGATCGCGTCAACCACCGATTCGTGGCCGCCGATATAGCAGACCATGCTGTCGCACACGCGAATGATGTGGCGGCCCACTGGCTGACGGAAGATCTGGCTGTAGAACGTGGCCACGCCTTCAACGTCGCTGGCGGGGATGCCGAGGATCTCGCCGATGGCGTAGAGGGCGCCGTCCGGCACCCAGCCACGTTCCTTCTGGACGATCTTCAAGGCTTCGATCGACGCCGCGCGCGGGTCTTCGTAGTGATGCAGCTCGTGCTCGATGGCCGAGCGCTCGGTTTCACTCAGGGTGAAACGGTCTGTCTGGATAAGCGTGCTGTTCATGCTTAGCGGTCCACGTCGGCCATAACGAAATCGATACTACCCAGGTACGCAATCAAGTCCGCGACCATCTCGCCTTTGATCACCGAAGGGATCTGCTGCAAGTGGGCAAAGCTTGGGGTACGGATCCGGGTGCGGTAGCTCATGGTGCCGCCATCGCTCGTCAGGTAATAACTGTTGATACCCTTGGTCGCTTCAATCATCTGGAAGGATTCGTTGGCCGGCATGACCGGGCCCCACGAAACTTGCAGGAAGTGCGTGATCAGGGTTTCGATGTGCTGCAGCGTGCGTTCTTTCGGCGGCGGCGTGGTCAGCGGGTGATCCGCCTTGTACGGGCCTGCTGGCATGTTGCGCATGCATTGCTCGATGATCTTCAGGCTCTGGCGCATTTCTTCGACGCGCACGATGCAACGGTCGTAGGCATCGCCATTGGCGGCCAGCGGGACTTCGAATTCGAAGTTTTCGTAGCCCGAGTACGGACGCGCTTTACGCAGGTCGAAGTCGCAACCGGTGGAACGCAGGCCAGCACCGGTGACGCCCCATTCCAGGGCTTCTTTGGTGTTGTACTGGGCGACGCCGATGGTACGACCCTTGAGGATGCTGTTATCCAACGCTGCCTTTTGGTACTCGTCCAGACGCTTGGGCATCCAGTCGATGAATTCCTTGACCAGGCGCTCCCAGCCATTCGGCAAGTCGTGGGCAACACCGCCGATACGGTACCAGGCCGGGTGCAGGCGGAAACCGGTGATGGCTTCGATGACCTTGTAGGCGCGCTGACGGTCGGTGAAGGTGAAGAACACCGGGGTCATGGCGCCGACGTCCTGGATATACGTACCCAGGAACAGCAGGTGGCTGGTGATCCGGAAGAACTCGGCCATCATGATGCGGATGGTGTCGACGCGGTCGGGCACCTTGATGCCGGCCAGCTTCTCGACCGAGAGCACGTACGGCAGGTTGTTCATCACGCCGCCGAGGTAGTCGATACGGTCGGTGTACGGGATGAAGCTGTGCCAGGACTGACGCTCGGCCATCTTCTCGGCACCACGGTGGTGGTAGCCGATGTCCGGGACACAGTCGACGATTTCTTCGCCGTCCAGTTGCAGGATGATACGGAAGGCACCGTGAGCCGAAGGGTGGTTCGGGCCCAGGTTGAGGAACATGTAGTCCTCGTTTGTGCCAGAGCGTTTCATGCCCCAGTCTTCCGGACGGAAACGCGCCGCTTCCTCTTCAAGCTGTTGCTTGGCGAGGTTGAGGCTGAACGGATCGAATTCGGTGGCGCGGGCAGGGAAGTCCTTGCGCAGCGGGTGACCTTCCCAGGTCGGCGGCATCATGATGCGCGTCAGGTGCGGGTGGCCCGGGAAGTCGATACCGAACATGTCCCATACTTCACGCTCGTACCAGCTGGCGTTCGGCCAGATACCGGTGACGGTCGGGACGCTCAAGTCGCTTTCGGACAGCGCGACCTTGATCATCACGTCGCTGTTACGTTCCAGCGACATCAAGTGGTAGAACACGGTGAAATCGGCGCCGCTCGGCAGGCCCTGGCGCTTGGTGCGCAGACGCTCGTCCACGCCATGCAGGTCATAGAGCATGACGTACGGCTTGGGCAGGTTGCGCAGGAAGGTCAGGACCTCGACGAGCTTGGCGCGCGCCACCCACAGCACCGGCATACCGGTGCGTGTGGCCTGGGCGGTGAAGGCGTCAGGGCCAAAACGGTTATTGAGTTCGACGACCACATCCTGGTCGTCTGCCTTATAAGGCGGGATGTACAGAGCGCTGCCTGTAGTCATGGTTTTTTTATCGCTTTCGGTCAACGTAAAGAATGAAGCCAGGTGTTCGTTCTATAAAAGAAGCGGTCTGGATCAGACTTCGTCAGGGCTGCGCAGATTGGTGACTGCGATTCGCTGTTCGCGGCGCTCTTCCTTTTGCGAAGGCATCTCGGCGCGGTACACGCCTTGATCACCGACGACCCAGGAAAGCGGGCGACGCTCCTTGCCAATCGATTCTTGCAACAGCATCAAGCCTTGCAGGAATGCTTCAGGGCGGGGCGGGCAGCCAGGCACGTAGACGTCCACGGGCAGGAACTTGTCCACCCCTTGAACGACGGAGTAGATGTCGTACATGCCACCGGAGTTGGCGCACGAACCCATGGAGATAACCCACTTCGGCTCGAGCATTTGCTCGTAGAGACGCTGGATGATCGGCGCCATCTTGATAAAGCAGGTGCCGGCGATAACCATGAAATCCGCCTGACGCGGTGACGCCCGGATAACTTCGGCGCCAAAGCGTGCGATGTCGTGGGGCGCCGTGAAGGCGGTGGTCATTTCCACGTAGCAGCACGAAAGGCCGAAGTTGTACGGCCACAGGGAGTTCTTACGTCCCCAGTTGACCGCGCCACTCAGCACGTCTTCGAGCTTGCCCATGTAGATGTTTTTGTGGACTTGATCTTCTAACGGATCGGAAACGGTTTCCCGTTCGCCGATAGGGTACTGATCGTTAGGAGCATCCGGGTCGATCCTGGTGAGATTGTATTGCATCGCCAAAGCCTCATTGTTTCAGCTTCGCTTGCCGCTTACGACGAGCTTCCGGAGCCCAGTCAAGGGCGCCCACTCGGAATAGGTAGACAAGGCCTGCCAACAGAATTGCTATGAAAACGAGAGCTTCGACGAATCCGGTCCAGCCGCTTTCGCGGACGGACACAGACCAGGCAAAGAGAAAGAGGGCTTCGATATCGAAGATCACGAAGAGCATCGCGACCAGATAGAATTTGGCTGAGAGCCGCAAGCGGGCGCCACCTGTAGGCAGCATGCCGGATTCGAACGGTTCATTTTTGCTGCGGCCCCAGGCTTTTGACCCGAGGAGGCTGGAGACACCAAGCATGAAGGCGCAGAGGCCGACAACACCGAGGAGGAAAATGGCAAAGCCCCAGTTGTGGGCCATGAGTCCTGTCGCTTCGGTCATGCTGGAAATCCTTAACAGAGAGCAAAGGTCTCTGAGCTCGAAAAAGTAACGATGCAGTGACGATATGTCGCACTGCAATCAATCGCGGTGATTTTATGGCTAAACACCGGGCAAGTAAAATTCCTATAGCGAAATTATTCGATGGAATAAGGACATAGTGCACCTTCGTGGGGCTGTAGCCCTTGCGTGGCGGGCATTAGCGGGCATTTAATCAAATGTGTTTTGTTTAGCCTGTAACGAAGTTTTCATGCGCCAAATGATAATGAATATTGTTTGCGCGGGGTTTAAGCGAATGTTTCTCGTGTGGCGAGGGAAGTTGCCGTTACTTGCTAGAGTGTCGCTTAGTTGCTGGCGGAGATCTTTTAACCGATCTGATCGGTGGAAATACCGCTCTGGATCAATGTTTTGCACAAAATCTTCAACTCGGCGCGTTCCCTGTGGGAGCCGGGCTTGCCCGCGATGGCGGTGCATCAGATATGAATGTGGTGTCTGCCCCGGCGCTATCGCAGGCAAGCCAGCTCCCACATTTTGATCGGTGTTGTGTCAGTCGAATGTTTATCAGCGCAAAAAAAAACGCCCCGAACAGGTCGGGGCGTGATTGTTGTGCGGCACTGCGGTTAGGTCTTCCTTGGTGCCGCAGTGGCCGTGTACGCGGTGCTTAGTGGAACTGCTCTTCTTCGGTCGAACCGGTCAGCGCGGTCACGGACGAGGTGCCGCCCTGGATCACGGTGGTCATGTCGTCGAAGTAGCCGGTGCCCACTTCCTGCTGGTGCGCCACGAAGGTGTAACCCTTCGATGCGTCTGCGAACTCCTGCTCTTGCAGCTTCACGTAGGCGGTCATGTCGTTGCGGGCGTAGTCGTGCGCCAGGTTGAACATGCTGTGCCACATATTGTGGATGCCGGCCAGGGTGATGAACTGGTGCTTGTAGCCCATCGCGGACAGTTCGCGCTGGAACTTGGCGATGGTCGCGTCGTCCAGGTTTTTCTTCCAGTTGAAAGAAGGCGAGCAGTTGTAGGACAGCAGTTGGTCCGGGTATTCCTTCTTGATCGCTTCGGCGAAACGACGGGCTTCGTCCAGGTCCGGCTTGGCGGTTTCGCACCAGATCAAGTCGGCGTACGGCGCGTAGGCCAGGCCACGGGCAATCGCCTGGTCCAGGCCGGCACGTACCTTGTAGAAACCTTCCTGGGTGCGCTCGCCGGTCACGAACGGTTGGTCGTACGGGTCGCAGTCCGAAGTCAGCAGGTCAGCAGCGTTGGCGTCGGTACGGGCCAGGATGATGGTCGGAGTACCGGCAACGTCAGCAGCCAAGCGGGCAGCGGTCAGCTTCTGTACGGCTTCCTGGGTCGGAACCAGTACCTTGCCGCCCATGTGGCCACATTTCTTCACGGATGCCAGTTGGTCTTCGAAGTGCACGCCGGCAGCGCCAGCCTCGATCATGCTCTTCATCAGCTCGTAGGCGTTCAGTACGCCGCCGAAACCGGCTTCAGCGTCAGCCACGATAGGCGCGAAGTAGTCGATATAACCTTCATCACCCGGGCCTTTACCGGCTTTCCACTGGATCTGGTCGGCACGACGGAACGAGTTGTTGATGCGCTTGACCACGGTTGGAACCGAATCCACCGGGTACAGCGATTGGTCGGGGTACATGGATTCAGCGGAGTTGTTGTCCGCTGCCACTTGCCAGCCGGACAGGTAGATCGCCTGGATACCGGCTTTCACCTGTTGCACTGCCTGGCCGCCAGTGAGGGCGCCCATGCAGTTAACGAAATCTTTGTCGGGACGGAAGGAAGGCTTGGCACCTTGGGTCACCAGGTTCCACAGCTTCTCGGCGCCGAGTTTTGCAAAGGTGTGCTCAGGTTGAACCGAGCCACGCAGGCGGACGACGTCAGCAGCGGAATAAGCGCGGGTCACGCCTTTCCAGCGTGGGTTTTCAGCCCAGTCTTTTTCGAGGGCTGCAATTTGCTGTTCGCGTGTCAGTGCCATGGAAGTAAACCTCGTCGCGTCTTCTTGTGGTGGAAAAAATCCATTTGCCAGCCCTGCATTCAAATGCGTGGGCAGGGCTGCTCGCTGACCAGAAGCTTAGGCGGTCATGTCGGGTCTGGCGGGGAATGCGACGGGATGAACGAGTGGCGAGAGGGGCGTTAGGTAAAGGCGGGCCGCGAACAGTCTGAGGGCGTCGTGGGCCCTTGGGTGTTCAACAGCGTGTAGCCGGGTTACCTGGTTAGCTTCCGTCCCTCGGGACAACTTCGTTCCAGTCGCAACCTCGTCAAACACGCCTTGTGGGCGGTACAGACACGAATCGGCTCAGGTGGGTAGCTTAGAGCGGCGATCCGAAGGCCCTTGCCAGGGCCCCTGATTAGCGGGAGCGAGGCCATCATGCCCATGCTTTTTTGGATCGTCAAATGTTTTGTAGTGCTTTTTTTCAAGCACTACATCTTTAGTCTAATACGACTCATCAGTCAGTTTTTGGTGCTTCAGTTCAGGGTGTCGACCTTCACCCGTACAGTCAGGTCGTCACGGCCCTGAGTAGAGTAGCTGCGGGTTGTAGAGGATTTGTCGGCCTGGGTCTCGCGATTGATGCCGGCCAGGGTGATCCATTCGCCCAAGCGCCCGCTGACCGTTGTGTCGGTACTTTGCACATTCACTACATCCGGACGTTCCTGGCTCATGCGGTCACGGTTGGTACTGATCGCCAGGTGCACGGTTTCGCCAGTGACGCTGGCAGTCACGTAGAACCCCTGGGTGACGTTGCGATACTGGGTCTGGTTTTGCAGGCGGCCGTAGCTGTCTTGCTGGGTGGTGGTCAGTGGTACGCTCTGGCCGACCTGGATCAGCGCGGGCACGCCTTCGCTGGCCTGGATCTGCTGGATGCCACCGTCACGACTGGCGGTGCCGTAGCTGATGATGCGCGTCTGGCTGTCGCCGCTGTTCTGCTGATTGTTTTCGTTGGTGTCGACGGTGATCAGCAGGCGCTTGGCGGGTGTGTCGAGTTGAGAGAGCAGGGCGCGCAGATTCTGGATCTTGGCCGGGTCAGCGTTAACAATCAGTTGGTTGCCGTAAGCGCTGACGGTGCCGTCCTTGCCGATGAAGTTCTGCGCCACGGGCAACAGGTCGGCACTGGTGCGGTTGCTCAGGTTGACGACTTCGGTGTCAGCCATGGCTGAAACGCTGGCGGTCAGGAGGAGGGCGGTGAGCAGGGTGCGTAGGGACATGTCCGTTATCTCTGCGAGTCATTTAGGCTGGATAGTGCCAGTTTGTCGGCCTGGCGGGTGGCAAGTTTAGTGAGGATTGAGCCTGCTGTGCCGGGTAGAGCTGTTGTGGTGAGCGGGCTTGCCCCGCGCTGGGCT